>JAXJPN010000021.1:0-5284 GCA_036311625.1 Faecalimonas sp. | reverse complement strand
TTTCCGTGATTTTCTTGAAAAGGACAAGCTTGATAAAGGCGATTTAAGTTTAATTATTGATAAAATCATCGTGTTTGAAAACAAAGAAGAAGGCACGAACAAGATAGAAATTAAACTTAAAGCCGATATTCAGATGTTACTCGAAACAGGTACGCTTACCGAAGAAGAACTTGAAGAATCCGGTTACAGAGGTAAAGTCGTAAATTTTAATTGGGACATCGAGAGCAACTTATCAGCCCAAATAGTCCAAAAGGTACGCAACCAAAGGGACAAGGCTTTCGGTGTCAATGTTATATGTGAGGGCGATCCACTGGAAATTTTTACAGATAGGCAGGGGGAAGTCATATTAAAGAAATATTCACCAATCGGAGAGTTGTCTGTATTTGCAAAGGAGTATGCAGAGAGTCTGGCCTCGACCTTGAATTGTACCGTGTGCGTGACAGACCATGACCAAATTATTGCGGCGGCAGGGAATGGGAAAAAAGATTTGCAGGACAAGTATGTGAGCAAGCGTTTGGAACAGACGATGGATGCCAGAGAGCAGGTGCTTGCAATGCTCGGAGAACGCAAGTATATTCCGCTTACAGAAGATGGGATTGAAGATTTTGCAAGTCAGGTTATCTGTCCGATTCTCTGCGAGGGAGATGTGCTGGGCAGCGTGATTCTGCTCGACAGGACGGACAAAAAGCGAATGGGCGATACGGAGAAAAAACTGGCAGTGTGTGCCGCAAATTTTCTTGGCAGACAAATGGAACAATAATTGCATACTTGGACATAAAACCCTCCTTTCTATCATAGATTTAGGATAGAAAAGGAGGGATTGTTATGGAAAAGACGATGGGAAAAGGCACGCAGGTCATTCAGATTTTGAAGGCATTGCTTGCCTCTTATGTTGTGACGGGGATATTACTCTTATTATTAACGCTGTTATTATACAAGTTTGAATGGGACGAGCAAATGGTGACGGCGGGTATCATTGTCATCTATATTGTGTCCACTTTTGTGGGTGGTTTCATTATGGGGAAATTAAAGAAGGCAAGAAAGTTTGTCTGGGGCTTGGTGACCGGTCTTTTGTACTTTGTTTTGCTGTTTTTGATTTCTTTCTGTGTGTATCGCAATTTTGATGGAAACGGAACGAATCTGTTGACTACCCTGTTGTTATGCGTTGGCGGTGGGATGCTCGGCGGTATGCTGGCTTAACAGTGGTCTTTTTGGACAAATAAACGCTCCTAATTCAACATAAAAAGCCCTTGCAAGCTCATTTCGGAACAAGTATAATGTCTTAAATGCAAAGAAAAGGAGCGAGATAGCAATGGCAATTCGAGTACAGAATCAGACCTTTTATTTAGAGACGAAGAACAGCCTTTATCAGATGCAGGTAGACCAATTTGGTGTGCTTATACACTTATGGTATGGCGAGAAGACGGCTATGGATATGACCTATCTTTTGGAATATCCGGATCCTGTACTGAAAGTGATGTATGACAGCTTTCGTGAGATTCCGGCGATACGGGATGCGAAGTGTCGCTTGGGAGATAATGGCGGAAGCAAGGATGAGACCTTCCGTGAGATTGAGTGGTACATCTTCTCGGAAGCGGCGTACCGCTTTGCTGATTTGGCGAAGGAACAGGGAGAGCCGGATGGCTATTTAGAAGAATTGGAAGCTTTTGCAAAGAAGTTTGAATATGATGAATTTTGGAACATCTTCCTGGAAGATAAGAATCTGTTTGATTACACGCCGCAGGCAGGGCAGAATACGGACTTCTTCCATGCATATTCACATTTGAATTCTTTCCACAGTGCGATGTATATCTATTGGCGCACAGGCGATGAGAAGTATTTGGAGATGACAAAGAAGTTCTGGGAATTTATGAATGGCACCCAGAAGGTTGCGACCGGAGGCTATGGTACGATATTAGAATGGCTGCTACCGAAGGACCGAATGATTGATGCATTGCAGCATTGCCACGCAACCTTTGAAAATCAGTGTAACACTTATGCTACGGTGCGTTTGAATCGCACACTCAGCCTTGTGACAGGAAGCCTCCGCTATGGAAGCTGGAGCGAACTCCTCTATTACAATTCTTTCTTCCTTTGAAGGATGGCTGGTTACGTGTGAAGATTGTAGATGGAAAAGTGACGGTAGAAAAAGAATAGAAGCTATGGAATATGGAGAAAATGGTTATGAGAATTTATGAGAATCCAGAATGTACCAATGAGAATCGATTGGCACCGAGAAGCTACTATATACCGGCTGGAGTATCAGAGTACCAGTTGTTGAATGGGGAATGGCGTTTTGCATATTTTGAGAGAGACATAGATGTTCCGGGCGAGATTCTTGAATGGGATACAATTCGTGTGCCGGGATGTTGGCAGACGCAGGGCTATGAGCAACCGAACTATTCCAATATTAACTACCCATACCCATGTGATCCGCCGTATGTGCCGGATGATAATTCTTGCGGTGTCTATGAGAGGGAATTTGTGCTGGATAAGAAGTGGGGACAGGTCTACTTTGTCTTAGAAGGCGTATCCTCCTGTGCCTTTGTAGAGGTGAACGGACAAGAAGTTGGATTTACGCAGGGAAGCCATCTACAGGCAGAGTTTGATATTACGGCGTATGTGCATAAGGGAGTCAACACTTTGCGAGTGAAAGTGCTCAAATGGTGTGTGGGAAGCTATTTAGAAGACCAGGATGCATTTCGTTATAATGGCATTTTTCGGGATTGTTATTTGTTACAGAGACCATATGGGCATATTACAGATGTGGAGTTGATACCTGATTATAATCAGATTCAATTGCATTTGGAAGGCGAGGCACATGTGCGCGTTTTGGCAGGAGGTATTGTGCTCACTGAGGCGGATATGCAAGATGATTACAGTTATGCGCCGGAGGAACCGGTACATTGGAATGCGGAGAAACCATTTCTTTATACCGTAGAACTTGAGCGTGCCGGTGAGCTTCTTCGTTTTCAAACGGGTCTTCGAAAGATTGAGATTTCAAAGCAGTATGAGCTGCTTGTCAATGGAGTTTCGGTAAAATTGCACGGTATCAACCACCACGATACCAATCCGTATCGAGGCTGGTATCAGACGGACGAGGAGCTGTATGCAGATTTGCAGTTGATGAAGAAGCTGAATATCAATTGTGTGCGTATGGCGCATTACCCACCGACGCCACGTTTTGCACAGATGTGTGATGAATTGGGTTTCTATGTGATTATGGAGACGGATATTGAATGTCACGGCTTTTTGCGCCGATTGCCGAATGTGGAATATCGTTTTGATATGGAGTCCGGAGCTTGGCCGGGAACCAGACCAGAGTGGCGCAAGGAGCATTTGGAGCGTATGCAGCGTATGGTGGAATGCTACAAGAATATGCCGAGTATCATTATGTGGTCGACAGGGAATGAGAGTGGTCATGGTGAGAATCACGTGGCAATGATTGAGTGGACGCATCAGAGAGATGCGACCCGTCTGGTACACTGTGAGGATGCAAACCGCAAGGATAGGTATTCGCATGTGGCAGATTTGTATTCCGGGATGTATCACGAATTGAGACTGTTGGAAGAGCTGGCAAATGATGAGGAAATCAGACAGCCGGTATTCTTGTGTGAATATGCCCACGCGATGGGCAATGGACCGGGTGATGTGTGGGATTACAATGCGTTGTTTGACCGCTATCCAAAGTTGATTGGCGGTTGTATTTGGGAGTGGGCAGACCACGCTTTTATCGATGAAAAAGGTGTTCAGCGTTACGGCGGTGATTTTGAGGGTGAATTGACAAATGAGGGAAATTTCTGCTGTGACGGACTGGTGTTTTCAGACCGCAGTTTAAAGGCAGGCTCTTTGGAGACGAAGGCAGCCTATCAGCCGATGAAGACATATTATGAAGATGGCGAACTGCAGATTTATAACCGCTTTGATTTTACGGATTTTTCAGAGTGTGAGTTTGCCTATGAGATTGTATGCGATGGCAAGATGGTCAAGAGCGAGAGCTTATGCTTGGCGATAGAGCCGCATATGTCAAAAAGCATACCGATTGTATATGAGCCAATGCAGTGCGCATATGGGCTGTGTTTGAATTGTTACCTCAAGAAGGATGGAGAAGTGGTAGCGGAGACGCAGCATGAGCTGAGTAATAGGAAAGATTTGCTTGTGTCTTGCAAAAGGGAACAAATTGAGGCGAACAAGGAGCAAAAAGCTGCATTTTCGATTGGAGAAGATGAAGTCTGTGTCTATGTAAAAGGTCAGAATTTTCACTATACGTTTTCCAAACATAATGGCTGTTTTACCAGTATTATTGTGGATGATGTAGAGCACCTGAGCAGTCCAATGCAGATTTCGGCTTTTCGTGCTCCGACGGACAATGACAGAAATGACATCGTATTTTGGGCAAGTAAGAATATCTGGCAGGGTGAGAATCTGGATTGTGCCTTTACAAAGACCTATGGCTGTAAGCTGGAGGGAAATACACTGACGGTGAAAAGTTCGTTGGCGGGCGTGTCAAGAGTGCCGGTATTCCACTATGTGCAAAGGATTTCCTTTGATGCAACAGGGGCGGTGCACATCGGAGTTGAAGGAAAGATTCGCGAGGATGCGCATTGGCTGCCACGTATTGGTTTTGAGTTTGCGATGCCGGGTGTACATCAAGAATTCTCATATTATGGAAAAGGCCCGTATGAGAATTATTGTGATATGCATCATCATACGAAGCTGGGTCTCTATCGGAGTAGCGTAAGTAAGGAGTATGTGCCTTATGTCGTACCGCAGGAACACGGCAATCATACGGATGTGCGCACACTGTGGATTGGACATTTAAAGTTCAGCGGTGAACTATGCTTTGAGTGTAATGTTTCCGAATACGGCACGATGGAGTTATATCGCGCGATGCATACAGACGAACTTTCCAAAGATGGAAACACACACGTGCGATTGGATTATCGGGTTTCGGGACTTGGTTCTCATGCCTGTGGACCGGAGCTTTTGGAGCAGTATCGGGTGGGCGAGAAGGAAATTCGTTTTGGGTTTTCATTTGCCCCGTGTTAGAAACATATGTTAAATTATCGCTAGCCAATATAAAAGCGGTGGTAAGGTGATGAGATGGGAGCGGTTCGGTGTGAACCGCTCATTTTTTGTTGAATTCTAGAATTATTTGTGCTATCATACAAGCACATCAAACGTGACCGAGCCGAGCGGCTCATTCTAAAGTCACAACAGCACAGAGGTGCTTCTGAATTTCAAGGCGCATCAGCCGACGAATTCAACTTGATGAATCGAATAT
>JAXJPN010000020.1:0-10111 GCA_036311625.1 Faecalimonas sp. | reverse complement strand
GCAGAGTCTGCTCTCTGGTCAAACTGACCCGGAAGATACTCCACCGAGAACACTCTGTCACCTTCCTTCATCGGAAAGCTCTCCTTGTATAAAATATCAACCGGTGGTTCTGAAAAAATACCATTGCACGCCTTCTCAAAAGTCTCCTCTGTGATATTCTCCACGTCATAGCGGATTAACACGCGCACATTCTCGATATTCTTCACACCAAGATAGCTCTTTGCTTCGCTCTTCAAAGCCTTTGCCTGTACTGCATACTCCGGTCTCTTTTCCACATACACTCGTCTTACACTGTTCATAGCTGCCTCCATTTGTTTTATTCTTACTCTTATCCTACCACATTTTTTATTATAAGTGTAATTACTATATCTTAAATCTTTTATAAGTTGTACTTATTATTTTTGTTTCTACATAACAAGACACCGCTTGCCACACACAACAGTGACAGACCAACAGCAAAAATTATAGCGATTCTCACCACCATATCAAAGAAGAATCCTTCCGGCAGCATCCGAATCAGCAAGTCTGTATTCGGGTCAAGAAGCCACAAATCATTGTCAAAAAACAGCTCGTGAAACAGAAAGAACACCCGATGAAAATCTTGCGCAACAAGAATCGCAAGTCCTCCCAGCAAACCAACCATCACCCCTGTGCCAATTAAAAATGACTTTGGTAAAATCCGTCTCCAATCGCCCTTCAACTTCCAAAGCAGAAAAATTGCAAGCACAAAGAGTACAACTGCTATTCTGCGCAGCCATAGTCCTCCGATAAACAACTCCTGCACGTCCACCATATGCGCCTTCTCCCGCGCATTGAAAAACTCTCTCTCCTCGCCTGCCACTACGGTCTCAACCACCAAGTCCTCGCGGTCTCCACGCAGATATGCCATCATCTCCCGCGTGACCTCCAGAACGTCTCCCATCTCCATCTCCAAATCCGTACAGACGCCATACTTGGCATATTCTTTCTCGTACCAGCCGAAGTCACTGTAAGCAGCAATCTCAAAGCTTGTAATCAATAAAAATAAAAATGTTGTCAGAAACAGAATTGCTCCCAACAGTCTGTGCAAACATCTCATAACCTCAATCCTCTGCATCTGAAAAATAATCCAAAAACTCTTGTGTTAATTTTGAAACCGGCACGCGATTGCTATGTGCAATCACTAACTCGCGAGACGGCAATTCTTCCGCAGTCTCTACAAAAAACAACTCTTCCGCATTTTTCTTCACGCAAAAGTCAGGAATGAACGCAATACCCAAACCAATCTTTGCAAGGTCTATCAAAAGATCATTGCTGCTAAGCTCAATCTCTGGCACCAAATCCAACTGTCTTTGTTGAAAAAGATTATGCAGAAATTCACTTGTCGCACTATGTCTGCTCAGCATCAAAATGGGATGTTTCAGCAGCTCCTTCAAGCCAATCTTCTTTCCTTTCAATTCCGCAAAGGCATCATTTGCCACAAACACATCTCGGAACTTTGCAATCTTCTTTAAAGTGTATCGATTGCTGAGATTCGAATTCGGATAATTCGTCACAATCAAATCCACCTGTCCGCTGTCCAAAAGCTCCACACACTTTAAAGATGTCTGATTGGTCACCTTAATATGTGCATCTGGGAACTCCTTATGGAATCGCTCCAAAAACGGTACCAAAAAATACCGACAGATCGTGTCACTTGCGCCGATTCGAAGCTGCCCACCAGAAATCGCCGACTCCACAAGCTGCGCTTCTCCTCGCTGTATCAAGTGCATCGCCGGCTCAACATGCCGTAAAAGAATCTCTCCCTCCGGCGTTAACTGTACTCGCTTTGTACTGCGAATAAATAATGTCTGATCCAATTTCTTTTCTAAGGCCTTAATCGACTGGCTGACTGCCGACTGCGAAATAAACAAACACTTGGAAGCTTCCGAAAAGCTCCGTGTGCTTGCCACATAATAAAAAACCTTATAGAGTTCAAAATTAACATCCATCATTAGTGCTCCTTATAAATGCTAACAGTATTATAAGTGATTCTCATTATCTTTACAAGTACTTTCAAACTCTGTCATATGATTTCGAAAATGCAAAGGCAGGTGTTGTCTCTGCCTCTCATAACTCTCCCGTTCTCGTATCGAAACACTCTCAAAAAAGGTCTTCCAAAGCTTCACATATCTCGCTTCCGCATGGCTCTTTTGTGTGCTCACATCCACTGTAAGCTCCTCATCGACTACCAATATCCATTGCTTCTTCGCCTCGTGCACCAGAAAGCTCTTATGTGTCTTATCATAAATCAACCAATTTTCCAAAGGAAAGCGGCTCGCAAAATGATTTGCAATGCAAGTCAACACCTGTGCCTTTGGCTCAATCTCCGAAAACAGAATGCCATTCTCCAACTCCGCAAAGCGCACGAACTCCACATAGTAGTGCGCCTCATTCGACACCTTTCGCCCAAGCTCAAAGACTCTGCGGACTTGCGGATGCGACAGATGATTCATAATCTTCCTACTGTCAGAAATGCTTTTTGCCGCAAGCATCGTCCCCAAAATGGCATCACCCTTTTTCGCGTCATTCGACAAGACTGCATGATAAATATTCCAATAGGCATCCATACTCAAATGTCGCTTAATCAGCTTCTCCACCGCAAATACCTTCTTCGCAGACTCTTCCACCTCCACATACTCACAGAAAAGCTCCTGCTCCATACACCCGCGAAGCGCAATGCCAAGCTCCGTCTCACCAAGCCCCGTCTTCCACGCATCATAGACCGCCGAAAACACACCTTCCAAACTATCCTTACACACAAAGATTCTTCTCATCATATCGCACATCATCAAACAGCGAAAGCTGCTTGTAGCCCATCTCTCGCACAGAGACAGGTACCTTCTCCCCTACATCCAATAAATTTCGCAAAATATAATCCTGCTCCAGCTTGGTCGGATATAGCATCCGTCCGTTGCAGGTAATAAAATAAAGCGCCCTCTTTAGCACCACACCCATCTTCTTCAAATCCTCAAACTGCAAAACGCCAAGCCTTCTTGCCTTGACAATCCGCGAGGCAGACTTATAGCCGATTCCCGGCACACGAAGCAAAGTGTAATAATCCGCAAGATTGACTTCCACCGGAAACAGTTCTAAATGCTCTAATGCCCAGTTGCACTTCGGGTCAATCAACACATTAAAATTCGGATTCTGCTCCGAAAGAAGCTCCTTTGCCTCAAAACCATAGAAGCGCAAAAGCCAGTCCGCCTGATACAAGCGGTGTTCCCTTAAAAGTGGCGGCCCCGCATCCGTCTTTGCCGGCAGACTGGAATCCTCATTCACAGGAATAAATGCCGAGTAAAACACCCGCTTTAATTCAAACTTCTTATAAAGCGCCTCCGCTACGTTCAGAATCTGAAAATCATTCTCCGGTGTCGCGCCGATAATCATCTGCGTGCTCTGTCCCGCCGGTACAAAGCGCGGCGCCGCCCGGTACACGGCAAGCTCCTGCTTGTTCTCCGTCATCCGGTTCTGCACCAAGCGCATCGGTGTCAGAATATTCTTTCGCGTCTTGTGCGGCGCGAGCTTCTGCAGACTCTCCGCTGTCGGAAGCTCCAGATTCACACTCATCCTGTCCGCCAAAAAGCCTACCTTTTCCAACAATTCAGGCGAAGCTCCCGGAATCGCCTTCACATGAATATACCCTTGAAAATGATACTCTGTCCGCAGCTTGTAAAGGGTCTGGTACAAAAGCTCCATCGTAAAATTCGGGCTCTTCCAAACACCCGAGCTCAAAAACAAACCTTCAATATAATTCCGACGGTAGAACTCAATGGTCAGGTTGCAGACCTCATCCGGCGTGAAGGAGGCTCGCCTCACATCATTCGAGGCACGGTTGATACAATACTTGCAATCATAGATGCATTCATTCGTAAACAGAATCTTCAACAGTGAAACACATCTCCCGTCTGCTGAAAAGGTATGACAGATTCCTGCATTCACACAGTTCCCGATACCCGTGCCGTCATTCTGCCTGTCCGAACCACTGGATGTGCAGGCAACATCGTACTTCGCCGCGTCAGATAGAATATTCAATTTTTCTGCAAGGCCGATGTTCTCTACAATCTGCATAGTTCCTCCTCTTCTCATCGAACATATGTTTGTTTTTATAATAACATATAAACCGTCGTATGACAAGGTTTTAATTCCAATAAATCCAATAAAAAAGTCCCTGCAAACTATGCAAGAACTTTTTTGTGAAGTGGATTCCACGTCCCACGTATATAACAAATCAAGAATAAGACAAACAATAACAAATTGTGGGCAATCATACATGCCCAAGCAGAAACAAGACCCATATCCAGCATCTGTGTACAAATCAAAGTCCCGATAATTCTCACGCCCCACATTCCAAAAATATTATAGATAAAGGGCAGCTTCGTCTTTCCGACTCCCATCAGAAATCCCTCTACAATAATCGAAAATCCGTAAAATGGCTCCGATATCGCCACCATACGCAAAACAGTTGACCCCAAAAGAACCACTTCGTCACTCTTAGAAAAGAGTTGCATCAATACGGGGGCCGTCACAAACAACAAGCCTCCCGAAACAATCATCAAAATAATCTCGATGGGAATGAACATCTTTGCAATTGCTTTCATCCTCTGCCCGTCATTCGCCCCGTATGCATTGCCCGCCAGAGTTGCTGCCGCTGTCTGCATACCATATCCCGGAATATAAAAAGCAGACTCCACTGTATTTGCAATGGTATGTGCCGCCGTCGCCACTTCCCCAAGCGAATTGATCATCGAGGCAAATGCCACATATCCAAGCGATGTTCCGAACCGTTGCAGCAAATTTGGAATTGCTACCCGCATACACGGTCTTAAAATGTGCATATCCGGCTTCAAGCTTGCTCCGCGAAACGAAAGCATCGGATGTCGCCACACAGCTAAGGTCATCAACAGACCACCCACAAAAAATGCAATGGCACTCGCCATAGCCGCCCCAAGCACGCCAAGTCCGGCACCCGGAAGTACGATGTGCATTCCCCATATGCTCACCGGCCTCGTCTCATAGATAAGCAAAAAATTCAAAACTACATTTGTAAGATTCATCAGCAGGCCGGCCTTCATCGGCGTCTTGGTATCTCCCGCCGCGCGCAGCACCGCTCCGAAAATCAAGCTCGCTGTACGGGGAAGCATCGGCAAATACAAAATAAAGAAATATTGTGCCGCTAACTTTTGAATTCCTTTCTCCACCTGCATCCATACCGGTATGATACCACTCAGAGACAAGGTCAGTATGGTAAAGAAACTTCCCACCACCAGAACTGTCAAAACTGCCTGCGATACCGCTTGTCTTGCTGCTTCCTTATCTTTCGCACCATAAGCCTTCGCAATAAACGCCAGGAATCCAATTCCCAGCGCTGAAATACTGCCATTGATTAACCAATTGATTGTGGTGGTCGCTCCAACTGCTGCCGTTGCCTCCGTCCCCAGACTTCCCACCATCGCTGTGTCAATATATTGCACAGCTGTCTGCAATAGTTGTTCCATCATCGTCGGCCACGCAAGACTTAAGATGACAGCTATCATTGTTCGCGAATCCGATTGATTCGTATGTCTTTTCATCCTATTCTCCTACCACATTGATTTGACACATCTTCATCGTCAAAAGTGCCGCATTGTGACTCTCCGGTGTCACCCCTGCACAGCAAGATGCATCCACACTGATTTCCACATCCGGGTATTTCGCTTTCAGAAAAAGTGCATTCGACACAACACAAATATCCGTACAGAGACCGACAAGCTCAATCGCATCCGTATCCAAATCCCAATCTACATATCCAAATGTTGGCTTGTTGATTACCTTCGCATCCCCCACTTCCAATGCATCCGAAATCTGCCATCCTTTTGTCCCTTCAATGCAATGCGCAACCGGAAGCTTCTTGCCTTCCGGTGTGTCCAGATAATCTGTCTGATGTGTATCTCTCGTAAAGATAATGGCATCACCATTTGCTCTATATTGTTCAATCTTCGCCTTTACATTCGAAACGATACTTTGCGCCTCTTTCGTGCCCAGCGAACCATCAATAAAATCATTCTGCATATCTACTACAATTAATGTCTTCATAAACACACTCCTCACTTCTTTATTATCTCACAAAGAGCCCTCCAATCTGCATCTTTCCCTGCAGCGCTCCCTGTATCGCATCACAATAGCTTACCGGCTTGATTGTAACCGTGTGCTCGCCCTCTGACAATCCTTTTGCAATCATTGTCACCGCTGACTGTGAACATCGTATCGTCTGGAAAGCGCCGCCATCAACTGCATATGCAAGCTCCGCGTATTCCTTGTCGTTCTTCGCCCGCATATTCGTCCATATCAAAACTTCTTTTCCTGTAAAGCGGAAGCTAATCTCCGCATTTGTGCTCTGCTCACCCGATACATAATACCCGTAATGAGTAGCATCATTCGGCACATTGAAATTGGCATCCGAATAAATAAAGCCGCTTGACTTCACAAGCTGTGCTCGCATCTCTTCTCCAAAGTACGTCCGATAACCATCAAGCAAAGCTTTGCTCTGTATCTCCGGAATCTCATTTGCCGGAACATTCTGCGGCACATCATACAGCAAACTATTTCGCAAGTACTCCGTCAAACATTCGTTGTATTTCCGATAACCATTATCTGTCGGATGTACAATATCCGTAAAATACATCATCCATTCCTGACACTCATTGCAAGAATTGTAATTCTGCGAACGTGCCGTCGGCAAAGAATCTACCAATGCCGCACCTACATTGATGCTCGGAATGTTATAAGCCTGTGCAACGCTCTCATGCGCTCTTGCCCAACTATGCAGTTGTTGTCCTCGCAAGTACCAATCCGTGGTATATAGTGTCACTATATCACAATTTGGAAGCTGCTCTCTTATCTTGCGCACAATCGTCTCATACTGACTTCCGGCTTCCTCCGGCGTCATCCCATCATAGTAATCATTGATAGCAAACTCTATAAATAACAAATCCGGCTGTTTTGCGATGACATCTGCTTCCAAACGATATAGGCCCAAACGGGAACCGGTTGCCCCAATCGCTGCATGGATGGTATCAATCTGTGCATCCGGAAACTGCTCACGAAGCCACTGTGCAGAAAGTGCACGCCACGAGGTGTACTCGGGGTTCGTACTTCCCGTTCCGAAGGTAACCGAGCCACCCATATAGGCAACCTTTAGATTCTTATCCGTCGTCAAACTCTGATAGGTATTTGCTAATGGCGCACGATAGTTTATGTAATTCGTATATTCATTTTCAAGAGCCCCATATTCCTCAACTTTCGCATTGGAAAACAAATTGTCGCAAAGCACCTTTGACACCTCCGTATATATGATGTCCAGACATAGCTGCGCATTGTTCCTCTTGTGTGTATACACAAAGCGATGGCGATACACGCCCTCTTTCTGATATATCCAATGCTTTACCGCCAACTTTTCTGTGTCAGGAGCATCTTCTTCTGCTTCCGCCTTTATCTCGTCCACATCCTGGATGCGATTCGTAACATAACCAATCTCGCTGCCCTCTCTCTCTATGCGATAGCCGTCTTCCCGGCTAATCATCTCCCACCTTGTAGGTAGGTTGAGTTTTAAAATATGTACGCCATTTTCAAACGGAATTTGAAATGCATTGATTACACCTGAATTTCTACACTCCAATTTTTCATAGGCTTTTTCTTCGTTCTCTTTTTTTGAATCCGAACCCTTGCAAGCAGTCAAAGAGACCAAAAACAAACAAATTAGCAAGGCAAAAATTATTTTTTTCATATGCATTCTCACTCCAATATTACTCTGATAATTTTATGATACTCTAAGCCCGAAGCATTGTCAAACCAAGAAAAGCAGATATCGAGATTTGTCTCAATATCTGCTTCTGTTCTCTTTCTAATTAACACAATGGATACTTTGCAGTCAGCTCTGCAACCATTGCACGCACCTTGTCTGCATTGTCCTCACTCTCGATCATCAATGCGATTGCCTCTGCAATCTTGTCCATATCCTCTTCCACCATACCTCTGGTTGTAACTGCCGGTGTACCAAGACGCACACCACTGGTTACGAACGGAGAACGTGGGTCATTCGGAATCGTATTCTTGTTACAGGTAATATTCGCACGGTCTAAGCGGTTCTCTAATTCTTTTCCGCTGAGCTCTGTCTCGCTCAAATCAACAAGCATCAAGTGATTGTCTGTTCCACCGGAAACAATCTTCACGCCACGCTTCATCAAGCCCTCGCTCAATGCCTTTGCGTTCTTCAGAATCTGTGCCTGATATTCCTTAAACTCCGGCTGCAATGCCTCTTTAAATGCAACTGCCTTTGCTGCAATCACATGCTCAAGCGGGCCACCCTGAATTCCCGGGAAAATCGCTTTGTTGAAGTTAAACTTATCTGCGCACTCCTGATTGCAAAGAATGAGTCCACCACGTGGTCCACGAAGTGTCTTGTGTGTTGTCGTTGTCACAACGTGTGCATACGGAATTGGTGACGGATGCAGACCTGTTGCTACAAGACCTGCGATGTGTGCAATATCTACCATCAAGTATGCGCCAACCTCGTCCGCAATCTCTCTGAACTTCTTAAAATCAATGATTCGGCAGTATGCGCTTGCGCCTGCAACAATCAACTTCGGCTTTACTTCTAAGGCAATCTTACGAACTTCCTCGTAATCAATCACACCCTTATCATTTACCCCATAGAATGTCACATCAAAATACTTTCCTGACATATTCACCGGTGAACCATGTGACAAATGTCCGCCGTGATCAAGATTCATTCCCATTACCTTGTCACCCGGATTTAAGAGTGCAAAAAACACTGCCATATTCGCCTGTGCTCCGGAATGTGGCTGTACGTTTGCATAATCACAGTGGAACAATTCCTTTGCGCGGTCTCTTGCAAGGTCTTCTACCTGGTCCACGCACTCACAGCCACCGTAGTAACGCTTTCCCGGATATCCCTCTGCATATTTGTTCGTTAACGGGCTGCCCATAGCTGCCATAACAGCCTTGCTTACCCAGTTCTCAGATGCAATCAATTCAATGTGTGAATTCTGTCTTGCCATCTCTGCTTTAATCACGTTTGCGACTTCTAAGTCCGCTTTTTCGATCTCTTCAAATGCGTACATTCTTTTCTCTCTCCTTTAACTGTGCTTATTTACTTTCCAAGTATGCTTTTCTTCCATCTTCGTAAAGGTTATTTCCCTCGCTGTCGATGATCACAACAAGCGGCATATCCTCCACATAGAGTTTGCGGAGTGCCTCTGCACCGAGATCCTCAAATGCAATGAGCTCTGCACTCTTGATACATTTTGCAAGGAGTGCGCCTGCTCCGCCGATAGCTCCAAAGTAAACACCTGAATACTTCTTCATTGCGTCTACGACTTCCGGAAGACGTGCTCCCTTACCAATCATACCTCTTGCCCCAACGCTCATCATGGTTGGTGCGTATGCGTCCATACGTCCGCTGGTTGTCGGTCCTGCTGAACCGATTACCTGACCCGGTTTTGCCGGAGTCGGTCCTACATAATAGATGGTTGCATCCTGCGGGTCAAACGGAAGCTCTTCTCCTCTTGCGAGTGCTTCACACATACGCTTGTGACCTGCGTCACGGGATGTATAGATGGTGCCTGACACCAACACAGAATCTCCTGCATGAAGTGTCTTTGCCAATTCTTCTGTTAAAGGTAATGTGATACGTCTTGCCATCTTAAATCACCTCCGATTTATGGCGGGTTACATGGCAATTGATGTTAATTGCACATGGCATTCCCGCAATGTGAGTTGGTAATGTCTCAATATTTAAACCAATTGCTGTGGTCTTTCCACCGAATCCTTGTGGTCCAATGCCCAACTCGTTAATCTTTTCTAACATTTCTTTTTCAAGGTCTGCATAATATGGGTCCGGATTCTCAGAATCAATCGGTCTCATAAGGGCCTTCTTTGCAAGAAGGGCTGCCTTGTCAAAGGTACCGCCGATACCAACACCCACTACCATCGGAGGACATGGGTTTGGTCCTGCTGTCTCAACTGCCTCGATAATGAAATCTTTGATTCCCTGAAGACCTGCTGATGGCTTGAACATACGAATCTGGCTCAT
>JAXJPN010000019.1:0-8493 GCA_036311625.1 Faecalimonas sp. | reverse complement strand
TCCAAGACCCTTTCTAATTCTTCTCTTCTGATTAAACTCTTGATAAATACTCACCTGTACGTGTATCAATCTTCAGCACATCACCCGTCTCAACGAACAACGGTACATATACAGTCGCACCTGTTTCAACTATAGCTGGTTTTGTCGCACCTGTTGCTGTATTGCCCTTGAAACCAGGTTCTGTCTCTATAACTTCAAGTTCTACGAACAATGGCGGCTCTACTGCAAATACATCGCCCTTGTGTGAACAAACCGTAACCATATCATTCTCTTTTACGAATTTCAACGCCTCAATAACTTTATCAGCCTCCAACGCAATCTGGTCATAAGTCTCGACATCCATAAAGTGATATAATTCACCATCTGAATATAAATATTGCATATTCTTTCTGTCAATATGCGCTTTCGGGAATTTTTCAGTTGGGCGGAATGATGTCTCAACCACACTACCTGTTCTGATATTTCTAAATTTGGTACGAACAAATGCTGCTCCCTTACCCGGCTTTACATGCTGGAACTCAATAATCTGCCAAATGCTTCCATCATATTCAAATGTTATACCATTCTTAAAATCGCTTGCTGAAATCATATCTTTCCTCCTTGAGTTACTTTCTCATAGTATTTCGCTTTTTCTATTCTATAATATCTTTCTTCGTTTTTCAACCTTTTTTTAAAGTTTCTAGCACTTGTCGGAGTTCTTCTACCGGAAGCTGTCCCGGCGCAGAGGCATTCTTTGCCGCTCCAAAGCTCATCACAGAGCCAAAGCTCTCGCCTGCCACCCTTGTAATGACACCCAAATCCGACATTGCCATCGTAACAAGTGGTGACATATCCCCTCGTCCAGACAACTCTTCTGTAACAGCAAGCAAGTCCAGTACATCTCGCCTTGACTGTGGCATCACAGCAAGCTTTAAAATCTCTCCTCCCAGTTCCTGCATCTTCTCTAGTCGTGCCCGCATCTCTTCTATGCTTGGCGTCTTCTCAAAATCATGGCTCGATATCAGTACCGGTAAATTTTCTGTATGTATAAGCTCTACACAACGCCTTACAATATCCTCACCCATAGAGAGCTCGATATCTATCAAATCCACGTAAGCCGCTCTTGCCACAAAGCTTATCATATCCAGATACTGTTCTTCTGTAATCGCCCGTTTCCCGCCTTCCTTTTTACTGCGAAAGGTAAAAAGAATGGGGATATCTTTCAGCACTTTTCGCAGGGAACGCATCGTATCACCAAGCCAAGTCTGCAAAAAAGCTTGTGAACAACAATCCACACGCCACTCCACTAAGTCAATCGGCAAGCTCTTACAGTACTCTGCCTCTGCCACAATCTCATCTGCTGTCTCACCAACAATCGGCACACATATTTTGGGCATTCCTTCACCAATTGTAATCTTCCCAACGTTTACTTTGGACATATACCTCTCCTCCTAAGTGTTCCTATTGCTATCATAATCCAAAAACAAAGACTTTTCAATCCTACATTTTCAGAACACGCTTGACATTCTTTGCCTTCTCGTTTTACAGTATAAACAGCATAAGTATGGAAAAGAGGTTTCGTAATGAAAGAGATGACAGGTCACACACAATTAACCGGACTTCTTGGAAGCCCAGTCGCACACAGCATTTCTCCCCAGATGCACAACGAGGCATTTCGCCAATTGGATTTGGATTATGCCTATCTTGCATTTGATGTAAAAGAGACGGAATTAGAAAAGGCTGTTGATGGTCTGCGTGCACTTGGCGTACGCGGCTTCAATATAACAATGCCTCACAAGAACGCGATGTGTACACTTTGTGACTCCCTTTCTCCTGCCGCCGGCATTATCGGCGCAGTCAATACCGTTGTGAACGAAAACGGGCGTTTCATTGGATATACAACTGATGGTAGCGGATATCTGCGCGCCCTCGCAGCAGATGGTCATACGATTTTTGGAAAGAAGATGACCCTGCTCGGCGCCGGCGGTGCTGCCACCTCCATCTTTGTACAAGCTGCTCTAGACGGCGTTTCTGAAATTTCCATTTTCAGCAGACGCAGTCCTTATTTTGAGCGTGCAACAAAGATTATCGAAAGCCTGCGCAGTTATTCCGATTGCAAGATACATATTTACGATTTTGATGACCCGATGGTTTTGAAGCGCGAAATCGCAGAAAGCGCCATCCTGACCAATGCAACTTCGGTCGGAATGGCACCAAATACTGAAACGTCACTCATTGACGATTCGGCAATTCTTCGAAAAGATTTGATTGTTTCGGATGTCATCTATAATCCACGTGAGACAAAGCTCCTGCGCCTCGCGCGCGAAGCCGGCTGCAAGACGCAGAACGGTCTTCTGATGCTTCTCTATCAAGGTGCCGAAGCCTTCAAGCTCTGGACCGGACAAGAGATGCCGGTAGCTGCTATCCGTAACAAATATTTTGATTAAGACTTTTTACTCTTTTGATAGAAATACAGCACTGGCTTTTCCAGCAAACGTTTGAGGACAATCTGTATCTCCTCCTTTGGGTGAATCGGCTTTACCAGAATATTGCGGATTCCTGCGCGCTTTGCGCCCCACACATCTGTAAATAGCTGGTCACCCACAAACAAGGTGTTGCTAACATCTGTGTGCATCAACTCCATCGCCTTTTGATAGTTCTTCGTCGAAGGCTTGTGGGCATCATAAATATAATGCACCTGCACATCCTTGTTGAACATCTCTACACGCGGCTTCTGGTTGTTCGAAAGCAAGCAAGCCTCAAATCCAAGTTCCTTTAGCTTTGCAAACAAGCGCTTCGCACGCGCATCAGCGGGTGCACCATGCGGCACAAGCGTATTATCGATATCAAAAATAACTCCCCTGTATCCTTCTTTAGAAAGCTTCTCGAATGGAACCACATACGTGGATGCCATATATTCATCTGGAAAAAATCGTTCAAACATCTGCTTACTCCTTTATCTTCTCTATTAGTTCTTCACAAATCTCATCTAAGGTCTTCCCATCTGTAGAAATCACCACATCCGCTGCCGCCTCATAAATCGGGCGTCTTGCTTCCATCAACTTTGTAATCTCTGCAAGTGACTTTCTTCCTTTCAGAATCGGTCGGTTCTCATCCGCCTGCACACGTTGCAATATTGTCTCCGGCTTCGCAGTCAAAAGTACAATCTTGTCCTGCTTTTTCATGCACCGCACATTCTCCTCGCGCAGTACAGCACCGCCTCCGCAAGAGACAACTCGCCCCTTATCTGCCGCAAGCTCCCGAATCAATGCGCTCTCAGCATCGCGAAAATAGGCTTCCCCATAGATTTCAAAGATATCTGAAATCTTCATCTGTTCTCTTCGCTCAAGCTCTTCGTCCATCTCTAATATGCAAAACCCATATTTGTCTGCCAAAGTTGCCGCCACACTACTTTTTCCGCAACCCATAAAACCAATTAAAAACATCTTATTTCTCCTCTAAAGCCGCTTTTACATCCGCTTTGAAAGTCACCCATGCTTCTTCGTTCTCCACAAAATATTTTGGACAGTTCTTGCCCGTCACATCATAATGGCGAATGATATCCTGCTCATCCAAATCAAATTTCATACATAGCCAAGTCGCAAGTGCAACCATCGAATCATAGGTCTCCTGCGTGTAAGAGCCATCTGCCGTCATATGACAAGTTTCGACAGAAATCGTGTCTCCGTTCCGGTCGTTCGATGCGAATGAGACCTCATTCATCGGAATGCACTGCACAATCTCTCCTTGTATGCCGACCACAAAATGACTGCTTGCCTTTGTAATATGGCTATCCTTCAGACCCTCAAAATAATTCCGGTTCTGCATCGCCGTCGTACCCGGATTCGCAGTATAGTGTAAAACAATATTGTGAATCTGTCCAATCTTTGTTCCCGGTCTGGAATAGGGATTGACTGTCAACAATTTTGTCTCAATCTCCGGTCTCGCCGCATCCATCTCCTGACCAACCTTCTCTGTATATCCGTCTTGAAACGGGCCCCATCCAAAGCACTTCATTGCAATAAACGCCAACAACAAACATATGAGTAAGCAAGCTCCCAGTCTCAGATATCTTTGTACACGTCTACGATGTCTCCGTTTCCGCTGTCTGTATCTTTTCGCCATAATCTTCTCTCCCCTGTATGTTGTCTATCATAACATACTTTCTCTGACAAAAACAGAAAGACTTTCTTATATTTTTCCAAAGATACAAAAGGAGACTCAAGAAATACTCTTAAGTCTCCACAGTCACCTTATACAAAGCGCTATAAATACACTTTTCTCGGAGCATAATACCTCATACCCTGTAAAATCTCTTCGTTCGGCTCAAAGATAATTCTTACATTCTGCTCCTTCACTTTTGCAACAAGCTCATAGGTGTGGTTCCCACTGTTGGTACTACAATCATAAACTTTTAGATTCTGATACGGCTGCAACACACTCGCTCCAGACGGTGCAAGCACTTCCATATCCTTCACGCTCGTTGAAAGCAGACGCTTTCTCGCCTCCATACCCATAATGCGGTCAATATCGAGCTCTCCGTTAAAATAAACATATTCAAATTCTACACACATCAAACGCTTTCCAAAATAGTATGCCACAAACAGTGCTACTACCACCAAAACGGAAAGTATAGGTAGAATCATCGTTGCCACAATACTGACAAGTACCAATGCCACCAATCCAACCAACTTCAGCATCGTCTTTCCTGTCATTTTTTGTCTTACCAATTGTTCTGTAAAAGCCTCACCCATAAGGAACCTCCATCTGTATTACATCATACCCATGCCGCCAGCCGGTGCTGCCGGAACTTCTTCTTTAATATTAGCAACAACTGACTCTGTTGTCAACAATGTCGATGCAACACTTGTCGCATTCTGCAATGCACTTCTTGTCACCTTTGCCGGATCAAGGATACCTGCCTTGACCATATCTACATATTCTTCTTTGTAAGCATCAAAACCGATACCCGGTGCCTGCTCACGTACTTTGTTAATAATTACCGCACCTTCAAGTCCGGCATTCGCTGCAATGTGGAACAACGGTGCTTCCAAAGCCTTCAATACTACATTCACGCCGGTCTTCTCATCGCCGCTGAGCTCCTCAGCAAGCTTTGCAACCTCTTTTGCCGCATGAATGTATGCTGAGCCACCGCCTGCAACGATTCCTTCTTCAACAGCTGCCTTTGCTGCAGAAAGTGCATCTTCCATACGAAGCTTTGCTTCCTTCATCTCGGTCTCCGTAGCAGCGCCCACGCGAATTACCGCAACACCGCCTGCCAGCTTCGCCAGTCTCTCCTGCAACTTTTCTCTGTCAAAATCAGAAGTTGTCTCTTCAATCTGCGCTTTCATCTGTGCGATACGTCCTGCGATTCTGGATTTGTCACCCATACCATCTACAATCACTGTATTCTCTTTCTGAATCTTCACAGACTTTGCACGTCCAAGCTGATCTAACGTCACTTCCTTTAAGTCCAATCCCAACTCATCAGAAACAACCTGACCGCCAGTCAAAATTGCAATATCTTCCAACATAGCCTTTCTTCTGTCACCGTAGCCCGGTGCCTTCACTGCAACCACATTGAAGGTTCCACGCAACTTATTGACAATCAAGGTCGTCAATGCCTCTCCCTCGATATCCTCTGCAATGATAAGCAGTCTTGCTCCAGACTGTACGATCTGCTCCAAAACCGGAAGGAGTTCCTGGATATTTGAAATCTTCTTGTCTGTAATCAAGATATATGGGTCATCCAAAACAGCCTCCATCTTCTCCATATCGGTTGCCATATATGCAGAAATGTATCCGCGATCAAACTGCATACCTTCTACCAAATCCAATTCCGTCTTCATCGTCTTGGATTCCTCAATGGTGATTACACCGTCGTTGGAAACCTTTTCCATCGCATCCGCAACCATCGCGCCGACCTCTACATCACCGGCAGAAATTGCTGCAACGCTCGCAATGCTCTCTTTGCTGTCAATCTTGCTGCTCATAGCTGCAATCGCTTCTACCGCTGCATCCGTCGCCTTCTTCATACCCTTACGAAGTACAATCGGGTTCGCACCTGCTGCGAGGTTCTTCATCCCCTCCTGCACCATAGCCTGTGCAAGTACAGTCGCTGTCGTTGTACCATCTCCGGCAACATCGTTCGTCTTTGCTGCAACTTCACGAATCAGCTGTGCACCCATATTCTCAAATGCGTCCTCAAGCTCAATCTCTTTCGCAATTGTCACACCATCGTTCGTAATCAATGGTGCTCCGAAGGATTTGTCCAACACGACATTCCTTCCCTTAGGTCCAATCGTAACACGTACCGTGTTCGCCAATTGATTCACACCTGACTCTAATGCTTTTCTGGCTTCTGCGCCGTATTTAATCTCTTTTGCCATAATTCAATGCCTCCTAAACCGCTCTTTATTTTACAATTGCTAAAATATCGTCTTGCTTTAACACAAGATAAGTCTCGCCGTCCAAATCCACTTCTGTGCCGGAATACTTAGAATAAATCACCTGATCTCCGACTGCAACGAGCATATTCACTTCCTTGCCATCTACAAGTCCACCCGGACCTACCGCAACAACCTCTGCCTGCTGTGGCTTCTCCTTTGTCTGTCCCGGAAGAACGATTCCTGATTTTGTCGTCTCTTCTGCCTCTAATTGCTTTAACACAACCCTGTCTCCCAATGGTACTAACTGCATACAAACTACCTCCTTTTTCTATTTGATATACCAATTATTCTTTCATTTGTTAGCACTCCTTTCTTTCGAGTGCTAATCTGTACTTTATTAAAGTATCACTCTGTCTGCTATTTGTCAACAGAGTTTAGATTTATTTTATAAAAACCGTTCTCCAATACAAGCACAAGGGTCTTTCCTTCTGCACCGCAATATCTCTCCCGCACGCGAACAGTACAGCTTAGTTGTTCCTCTGCTGTGCGAATCTTACAGGAATAGATTGCATCTAAGGAAATCGCAGGCAACTCCGCTTGTTCCAAAGACAAGTAAATCCATTCTTTCTTTGCATCAAAACGAAGCACGCGGCAAAGATATTGGTTCTCATCCAAACTTTCTCCTGCTTTGAGCATCTTGTTCATCTGCAATTTCGCATAATCTCCTGCTCTCATCATCACTTTCCTTAACCTCTATTACGCAATTCCTTAAGTTCTTCAAAAATATAGTCATTGACTACTTTAATGTAAGTTCCTTTCATTCCCGAAGAACGCGACTCGATTACGCCTGCGCTCTCAAATTTGCGCAGTGCATTTACAATGACTGATCTGGTAATCCCTACACGGTCTGCAATCTTGCTTGCCACCAAGATACCCTCATCGCCTTCCAGTTCATCAAAAATGTGTACAATTGCTTCCACCTCTGAGATGGACAGGGTGCTGATTGCCGATTTGACAACCTGTTCTTTCCGCACCTCTTCGGCGCTCTCCTCATTCTCAGAACGAAGCATCTCAAGGCTTACAACGGTCGTTGCATACTCACTTAGAATAATATCGTCAATCTCATAGTCTTCTCCATGCTTATAAAGCAAGAGCGTTCCTAAGCGTTCCCCTGCAATCTCAATTGGTGTCACAATTGCTTGGTACGCCTTATCTACCTCCACTGAAAATCCAAGTGTTCGAAGATTTACATTCTCTTTGGTCGATAAAATGCCCAGCATGCGCTCATTGAGCATACTATCTACATATCCGCCGACCTTATTCTCCATCAATTCTCCAATCAATTCCACCCCGCGATATTTTCCAAGACCCAGTACTTTTCCTTTTCTGCTCAAAACCAATACATTGGAACATAAAATTCCGCTAAGCACCTCACAGATATCGCTAAAGACCACTTTACTTGAACGATTGTTGTGTAAAAGGCAATTGATTTTTCGCGTCTTATCTAACAGTTGTACACTCATTTCTTTTCCTCCGTCTTTGTCTCCTTGTAACCACAGTCTGTATTGACACAGAGCAGTTTGTTACCCTTCTCTACCAAGTATCCCCCGCACTTTGGACAAGCTTTGTCTGCCGGCTTTTGCCATGACATAAACTCACAGTTCGGGCTATCTTCACATCCATAGTACTTTCTGCCTTTTTTTGTCTTACGAAGCACAAGCTCTTTTCCGCAATTCGGACAGGCAACGCCAATCTTCTCCAAATACGGTTTGGTATTTCTACACTCCGGAAATCCCGGACATGCCAGAAAACGTCCATGCGGTCCATACTTAATTACCATATGTCTTCCGCACTCTTCACAGACCACATCTGTAACCTCATCAGCAATCTTTACCTTCTCCTGCTCAGCCTCCGCCGTCTTAACCGCTTCGTCCAAATCCGGATAGAAATTACTGATGATCGATTTCCACTCAACTTTTCCCTCTGCAACCATATCCAAGAGGCCTTCCATATTCGCAGTAAAAGTCACATCCACAATACTTGGGAAGGACTGCATCATAATATTATTGACCACTTCACCCAGCTCTGTCATATACAGATTTTTACTTTCCTTTGCCACATAACG
>JAXJPN010000018.1:0-50694 GCA_036311625.1 Faecalimonas sp. | reverse complement strand
GTTCCTGTGCGGCTTACTTGCCATTTTGCAACAGCCTCTTTTTTATAAATGGACCTGAGGGGAATCGAACCCCTGTCCGAAAGCCTATCCCTTAAGGCATCTCCCATCACAGTCATTCTTTTGACATTCCCTCTATGAGCCGCCGGATGACAGGCTGCTCACTTCAGTAGCTTCATAGATTCTTCCACTCCCGCAAAGCTTAAGAAGTGAAGTGCCTCACCTCATTGAAGCCGGATTCTTAAGCAGTGAGCGACTTAAGGCCGACTGCTGCCATTAGGCAGCGTATGCAAATTTTTCGTCTGCGTTTAATTTTAAAATACGGATTGTTATGCGGTCCCGTCCCGCAGATGGCTTCCTTAACTTCAAAACCCCCGTCGAAACCAGTACAAGCCCGAAAACTGCTCTTCCGGTTCGCAAACGTAGTGTTATTATATGTTGCAATTTTAAAAATGTCAAGGGAAAATACATTTTACTACCGTTCATTTCTGTGATACAATATACGATGTATGTACACAGAATCGACATAAATGCCTGATAGAATATAGATAAGAAATCAGACGAGGTGATTGTGATGGAAAAAATCAAGATTTTGGTGGTAGATGATGAGAGCCGTATGCGTAAGTTAATTCGTGATTTTTTAGAACGCGAAGGATATGCGGTGTTGGAAGCGGCAGACGGACTGGAAGCCTTGAATTTGTTCTATGAGCATAAGGAGATTGGACTTATTCTTTTGGATGTGATGATGCCAAAGCTCGATGGCTGGGCTGTGTGCCGGGAAGTGCGGGAGGTATCAACAGTGCCGATTATGATGCTGACTGCGCGCAGTGAAGAGAGAGATGAGCTCAAAGGATTTGCGCTTGGTGTAGATGAGTACATTGCAAAGCCGTTTAGTCCCAAAATCCTAGTGGCGCGGGTGAATGCACTTTTGAAGCGTGCAAAGGGTGTGACTGCGGAGGAGAGCATCGTTGCCGGAGGCATTGAGGTGAACAAGGCGGCACACATTGTTACGGTAGATGGACAGGAAATTGATTTGAGTGTGAAGGAGTTCGAGTTACTTTTATATTTCGTGGAAAATCAAAAGATTGCACTGACCAGAGAGAAGATTTTAAATGGCGTGTGGGACTATGATTATTTTGGAGATGCGCGAACGGTTGACACCCATGTTAAGAAGCTGCGCAGTAAGCTTGGCGAAAGAGGAAATTATATCAAGACCATTTGGGGAATGGGTTACAAATTCGAAGTGGAGTAGTGGTGACGAATTATGAATAAATCAATCAAACGCCAGATAGCCACGATTTTTATCGCATTGGTGGTTGCCATTATGTTGGTCTCTATGCTACTCAACAGTCAGTTTTTAGAGCGCTATTACGTTTATAATAAGCAGGAGACTCTCATTGATGTATACGAGAAGATGGAGAAGGCGGTAGCTGCCACCGGAGCATCTTATGAAAATATGGCAGAGGAATTGAGCGCCCTGACAGAGACGGCGAATATGATGTTTGTCATTGTCTCGGGGGATAATCAGCGTTTGCTTTCCTCAACTGCAAATCAGTGGCAGACCGAAGAGATGCGTTCTCAGCTTGTGGGCTATCTTTTGAATATCAATCAGGACAAGGGTGAATTACTTGCGGAGACAAAAGAGTACCAGATTCGCAGTGCGGTAGACGTAGTTAGCGGGAATGAACACATTGAGATGTGGGGACATTTGAGCGACGGAAGTACATTCTTGATTCGAAGCCCGCTGGAGAGTATTCGAGAGAATGTTATGCTTTCCAACCGTTTTCTGATTTATATTATGCTTGGAATGACGGCACTTGGTTGTGTCTTTGTCTGGTATTTTGCAAAGCGTATTGCAGACCCGATTCTGGAGCTTGCGCAGATTTCGAAGCGTATGGCGGATTTGGATTTTGATGTCAAATATACCAGCGGCGGCAAGAATGAGATTGGTGTCTTGGGCGAGAATTTTAACGCGATGTCACAGAAGCTGGAGCAGACGGTTTCGGAGCTAAAGAGCGCCAATTATGAGCTTCAGAAGGACATCGAGAAAAAAGAAAAGATGGAGACGATGCGAAGTGAGTTTATTGCGAATGTTTCGCATGAGCTGAAGACGCCGATTGCTTTGATTCAAGGCTATGCAGAGGGGCTGAAGGAAGGGATTTCAGATGACCCGGAGAGTCGGGCGTTTTACTGTGATGTCATTATGGACGAAGCTTCGAAGATGAATGCGCTTGTAAAGAATCTTCTGACTTTGAATCAATTGGAAGTCGGTGAGGAAGAGGTACAGTTTGCGCGTTTTGATGTGATGCAGTTGATACGAGGTGTCGTGCAGAGCTGTGATATTTTCATTCAGCAAAAGAATGCGGATGTGCGGGTAGACGCAGAGCAGGCTGTGTTTGTCTGGGCAGATGAGTGGAAGGTTGAGCAAGTATTTCGGAATTATTTCAGCAACGCGCTGAATCATCTGGAGGGCGAGCAGATTATTGATGTTCGCGTCGAAGAGCAGCCGGAAGCGGGCACGGTGAGAATCTCTGTATTTAACACCGGAGCACAGATTCCGGAGGAGGAGCTTACACAGATTTGGAATAAGTTTTACAAAGTAGATAAGGCGCGCACCAGAGAGTATGGCGGCAACGGAATCGGTCTTTCGATTGTGAAAGCGATTATGGATTCCTTCCATAAGGACTATGGCGTGAAGAATTATAATAATGGCGTACAGTTCTGGTTTGAACTGGATGTCAGATGAGAGGAAATGAGAGAAAATGATAGCGATAATTGACTATGATGCAGGGAACATCAAGAGTGTGGAGAAAGCATTGCAGAAGCTGGGACAGGAGATTGTCATTACCAGAGATGCAGAGACGATTTTGCATGCGGACAAGGTGATTTTGCCGGGAGTCGGAGCTTTTGGAGATGCGATGGCGAATCTAAGAAGCTATGGTTTGGATAAGGTGATTTACCAGGTGGTGGAAAAGAAGACGCCGTTTTTGGGTATATGTCTTGGCTTACAGCTTCTGTTTGAAAAGAGCGATGAGTCAAAAGGTGTAGAAGGACTTGGTATTTTAGAGGGTGAGATTTGCAAGATACCGGACGGTGAGGGCTTGAAGATTCCGCATATGGGCTGGAATTCTCTGCATTTGCAGAACGACGGCAGACTGTTTGCAGGTCTTCCTGAGGAGTCGTATGTATATTTTGTGCATTCGTATTATCTGAAGGCGAAGGATGAGCGTATTGTAAAGGCGACGACGGAGTACAGCACACACATTCATGCTTCGGTGGAAAAGGACAATGTATTTGCCTGTCAGTTTCATCCCGAAAAGAGCAGTGATGTGGGATTGCAGATTTTGAAGAATTTTGTGGAGCTTTAGGAGGATACGGAAGATGTTTACAAAGAGAATTATTCCCTGTCTGGACGTACACAACGGACGTGTGGTAAAGGGTGTCAATTTCGTGGATTTGGTGGATGCGGGGGACCCCGTAGCAATCGCAAAGGCCTATGATGAGGCGGGAGCGGACGAGGTGGTATTTTTAGATATCACGGCTTCTTCGGATGCGAGGGAGACTGTGGTAGATATGGTGCGCCAAGTGGCGGCAAATGTATTTATTCCGTTTACCGTAGGCGGCGGTATTCGTACGGTCGATGATTTTAAGGCGCTTCTTCGCGAGGGGGCAGATAAGATTTCGGTAAATTCGGCTGCAATCAATCGACCGGAGCTGATTCAAGAAGCAGCGGAGAAATTCGGTAGCCAGTGTGTGGTGGTCGCGATTGACGCAAAGCGCAGAGAAGACGGAAGCGGCTGGAATATCTATAAGAACGGTGGACGCATTGATGTCGGTATCGATGCGATAGAGTGGGCAAAGAAGGTAGAAGCGCTTGGGGCGGGCGAGATTCTACTGACCAGTATGGACGGAGACGGAACGAAGGCGGGTTATGATTTGGAGCTGACGAGAGCGGTGTCTGAGGCGGTTTCCATTCCGGTGATTGCATCGGGCGGCGCCGGCTGTTTGGAGCATTTCTATGAGGCGTTCACAGAGGGAAAGGCGGATGCGACTTTGGCGGCTTCGTTGTTCCACTTTAAAGAATTGGAGATTCGAGATTTGAAACAGTACTTGCGGGAGAAGGGCGTGTCCGTGAGATTGTAGGAGGACAGAAGATGGCAGCAATTACAGGCGCTTGGCAAGAAGCGTTACAGGGTGAATTCAGAAAAGAGTATTACAAAAAGCTATTTGAGACAGTGAAAGAAGAGTACAGTACGCGGATGATTTTTCCACCGGCAAATGACATCTTTAATGCGTTTCATTATACGCCGTTGGAGGATGTAAAGGTAGTCATCTTTGGGCAAGACCCTTACCACAATGTGGGGCAGGCACATGGACTATGCTTTTCTGTAAAGCCGGGCGTGGAGATTCCCCCATCGCTGGTGAATATTTATAAGGAATTACACGATGACATCGGCTGTGAGATACCAAATCATGGGTATCTTACGAGCTGGGCAAAGCAGGGCGTCTTGATGCTCAATACGGTGCTGACGGTGCGAGCCCATCAGGCGAACTCGCATCACGGCATTGGCTGGGAAGAGTTTACGGACGCTGCGATTCGTGTGTTGAATGCACAGGACAGACCCATTGTATTTATTCTGTGGGGCAGACCTGCGCAGATGAAAAAGTCGATGCTGAACAATCCAAAGCATCTGATTTTAGAAGCGCCGCATCCAAGTCCTTTGTCGGCTTATCGTGGCTTCTTTGGCAGCAAGCCATTCAGTCAGGCAAATGCATTCTTGAAGGCAAATGGTGCTTCGGAGATTGACTGGGAGCTTCCTATGACTTTCGATAACTAGTCGGATTCTTCCCGGTGCGTTTCTTAAATGCATTTGAAAAATAGTAAACATCAGAAAAACCGGTTTGTATGGCAATGTCATTGATTTGCAGGGAGGTGTTCTCCAGCAAATCAATGGCTTTTTTTATGCGCAGACGGTTTAAGTAATCAATGATGCTCGAGCCGGTCTCAAGCTTGAAGATTCGCTTCATACTGGAAATGGAGTAGGGGAAGAGCTCCGCAAGTGTGGCAAGGCGGATGGGTTCTTGCAAATGCGCCTCCAAGTACGCAATAATCTCAGCCGTGAGGGTGAGGCGCTGCTCGGTCTGCTCGAAGGATTCCGCCCTTTTTTGCTTCTCCAGATTTTCCGAAGAAAGCAAGGAGAGGACGAGCAATTCAATACTGTTTTTGAGAAATTGCTCGTGTCGAATCTCTGCCGTAGAAGCGCGGTCCATTGCACCGTCCTTCGAAATATCAAGCGGTTCTTTGGGCGCAAAGAGGTGCTTTGCATAGGAGGCAATATCATTCAAGTACACCTTTTGGCGTTGGTTGATGAAGAGAATCTTATTATTGAAATATTGCATACAATCATCTGCGCATTCGAAGCAGAAGATAATGCAGGAGGCATCCCCTTCGTATGGCTCCAATTTGTGAAATTCCATCGGTTTGTGGCAGACCATCTCCCCACTTCTTAAAACATAGGTTGCATCATCGGCTTGAATCTTGATGTGACCCTGCTCGACATAGACAAACTCCCAACCGGCATGCGCCTCGCCATCATAAGAAAAATCAGAGCGAAAATGGTAATGAAATGCGCTTACCAGATAGTTTACATTGATTGCCGTTAATAATTTGATTCCCTTTTGTGGCATAACCATTCTCCTAAAATCAGATAAAATCATATAAAAAATATTTGTTGGTCTTATTTTATAAAATATTGAGCTGATTGTCAATTTTATGTTTTGTCAGATTATATTACAATGAATGCAAATAGAATCGAAATGTTTATGAAAGGAAAAGGAGGATAAGGTATGAATGTTTTAGCGATTGGCTGCCACCCGGATGACGTAGAGATTGCGTGTGCGGGTACGCTTTTGAAGTGTATAGAGCGCGGCGATAAGGTAATCGTATGTCATGCATCGACTGGAAATTTGGGGCATGTCATTATTCCGCCGGATGAGTTGACAAAGATTCGCGCGGAGGAAGCGAGAAAAGCGGGAAGTCTTGCCGGAATCGAGGTCATCTGTGCAGGGTTCGATGATTTGGATATCTATGCGGACAACAAAGAGGCACGTGACAGACTGATTGACGTGATTCGTTATGCAGACCCGGATTTTATTATTACGCATAATCCAAACGACTATATGCCGGATCACGTGGCAGTGTCAAAGCTGGTGTTTGATGCGAGCTTTTCAGCGACACTTCCGAATATGACCGATTACCCACACCGTTACAGTGCTGAGGATGGAGAGCCGGCAAAGCTAGTGCCGATTTACTATATGGACACGCTTGCAGGTGTGGATTTCCAGCCGACAGAGTATGTGGATATCAGTTCGGTGATTAACAAGAAGATTGAGATGCTGGAGTGCCACGAGAGCCAGTTGGTGTGGATGCGAGAGCACGATCATATTGATTTTGCGGATATGGTAAAAACTTGTTCGAGGTATCGCGGATATCAATGTGGAGCGGATTATGCAGAAGGCTTCCGTCAATGTCAGGTTTATTTAAAAGGAACAACAAAGAGGCTGTTGCCTTAAAACAATTTAAAGGGAGGATACGATTATGAATTTTATGGATACAGTAAAGGGCTCTATGCTCGAAGGATTTTACCCGAAGGGATGGGATATGGCAAAGATTGATGCTTGTTGTGAGAAGGGACTTACAAAAGAGGATTTCTGGAATGATGAATTTACACCGGTTGCATGTGAGAGCTTGGCAGATTTTGATACTTTGATGGGACACGAGATTGCAATGCAGATTAAAGTGACAGGAGAAGAGGGGCGTAAGCTTGCGATGATTCTTCCGGTAGGACCGATGGGAATGTATCGTTGGGCGGCGTATTTCTTGAACGAGTGGAAAGTGAATTGCGACCACGTATACACATTTAATATGGATGAGTGGGCAGACGCAGAAGGAAATACATTGGAAAATACAAGCAGTGCATCTTTCGAATATTCGATGAAGGAAGCGTTCTTCAACAAATTAGACCAGACGATTCCTGAGGCGCAGAGAAATTTTGCGACAAAGACAAATCTCCCGACCTATCCGGAAAAGATTGCAGCACTTAAGGGAGAGGGTGCGAAATTGGTGCTCGTATACGGCATTGGACGTATGTGTCATATCGCATTCTGGGAGCCACACTTTGCAGATGAGTTTGATACGGTAGAGGAGTGGAAAGCACAGCCATACCGCATCGGAGCGAAGCTTCATCCGCTCACGATTGAGCAGAATGCGCTCACAAGCTTTAAGAGCCGTACAACTTTAGTTCCATGTACAGCAAATACGATTGGGCCAGGTTTATTTTTGCAGGCAGATTATGCAATCGGTGGTGCGGACGGCGTATTCAATCGCGGAATGCAGTGGCAGGGAATGAGCTTCCTTATGACCTTACATTATGGACCGGATAAGAGCATTACTTCTTCGTTCATTCCGACACTTCCGGGAAGATTGTTCTACTTGAAAGAACTTGCAGGACCGTTGACAGCAGAATGTAACTAGTGAGGTACATTATGAAAAAAGTAATTTCAGCCGGACATATTTGTCTGGATATTACCCCTGTGTTTCAAGGCGAGAAGGTAAAGCGTCTGGATGAGGTGCTTGCACCGGGAAAGCTGATTCAGATGGGGGAAGCAGATGTACATACGGGCGGTTCGGTGGCGAACACCGGACTTGCCATGAAGCTTCTCGGCGCAGATATAAAGCTTATGGGTAAGACCGGAGATGATGAATTCGGCAGTATGATTCGTGAGATTGTAGCGGGGTATGGTGCTGCTGAGGGAATGCTGACCGTAGCCGGAGAGACAAGCTCCTATTCGGTTGTGCTTGCAGTGCCGGGAATTGACCGCATTGTGTTGCATCATCCGGGTGCAAACGATACATTTTCAGCAGATGACATTTCAGAAGAAGCCCTGAAGGATTGCGCTTTGTTTCATTTTGGGTATCCGACCTTGATGCGCAAGATGTATGAGGAGAATGGAGAAGGACTGGTGCAGCTCTTGCAGAAAGTTAAGAAGGCGGGGGCAGCAACATCTCTTGATTTTGCAATGATCAATCAGGATACAGATGCCGGCGCGGCAGATTGGGAAGCCATTCTCGAGAAGTCACTCCCATATGTGGATTTCTTTGTGCCGAGTGTGGAAGAGCTGTGTTTTATGTTGGACAAGGAGCGCTTTGCGGAGTGGCAGATGAGAGCGGCAGGCGGTGATATCACAGAGGTGCTTGACATTGCGAAGGATGTGAGACCACTGGCAGAGCAATGCTTGGATTTTGGTGCAAAGATTGTGCTGATTAAATGCGGTGTTGCAGGGATGTATTTGCGCACAACAGACGCAACGGGCTTGCTTGAAGTTGGCGCAGGTGTCGAATTAAATGTGACAGAGTGGGCAGACCAAGAGATTTTTGAAACTTGCTATGAACCGGAAGCGGTGCTTTCGGGAACGGGCGCCGGTGATACCAGTATTGCAGCCTTTTTGACGGCGATGCTCAAGGGCTATTCCGCAAAATGGAGTGTCAGTCTTGCGGCGGCAGAGGGCGCGAGCTGTGTGGCAGCATACGATGCGTTGGGTGGTTTGAAATCACTGGAAGAATTAGAAGAGAAGATTAACAAGGGCTGGAAGAAGAAAGGAGATTCGCTATGTTAGTAAATATGAATGATATACTTGTTCCTGCAAAGAAGAACCACTATGCAGTCGGACTTTTCAATGCAGTGAATTTGGAGCTGGCACGCGGAATTATCGCGGCAGCAGAGGCGACACGCTCGCCGGTGATTATGGGAACCGCTGAGGTGTTATTTCCATATGGACCATTAGAAGAATTGTCTTACTATTTGATACCAATGGCAAAGAAGGCAAATGTGCCGGTTGTCATCCATCTGGATCACGGTCTAAAGAAAGAAACTTGCCTAAAGGCATTAGAGCTTGGTTTCTCATCGATTATGTATGATTGCTCGACAGACCCGTACGAGGTCAATGTTGAGAAAGTGCGCGAGATGGCAGATATTGCGCATTCTTATGGAGCAACTATTGAGGGAGAGCTTGGCCATGTAGGTGACAACGAAGGTTCTGCAGAGGGAAGCTCACATTTGGAAGACCCTTCTAAGTACTTTACAGACCCGAAGGTGGCGAAGGATTATGTAGATAAGACAAAAGTTGACGCACTTGCGATTGCAGTGGGAAATGCACATGGCGCATATAAGCTTCCGCCGAAGCTTGATTTTGAGAGAATTCGCACCATTGCACGTACAGTAGATGTACCACTTGTGCTTCATGGTGGTTCAGGACTTACGGATCATGATTTCCGCACAGCTATCAAAGAGGGAATCAGCAAGGTGAATATCTTTACAGATATCAATGTAGCAGCAGTCAAAGCACAGTTCCGTCAATTTGCGACGATGGATAAGGGAATCATTGACCTAATTCCGGCGGCTGTTGAAGCTGTAAAGCAGGAATGTATACAGAAGATGGAATTGTTCTCAAGCTGTGGACACGCAGGTGAGACGATTGCTTCGAAGATTACGGCGAACAATATCGACCAGACTGTTTTGGTAGAGAAGATTGTAGCAGAAGTGATGAAGCAGATGAAATAAATGTGAAGTCTTGGAGAGTGAATTCTCCAAGACTTCTTTTGTAGTTATTTTTTTGCATCCGCCAACATCTTTTCTAATTCAGCTATTCGCTGGTCTTTTTCCGAAAGTTGCTGGTCTTTTTCCGAAAGTTGCTGGTCTTTTTCCGAGATTCGCTGGTCTTTTTCCGAAAGTTGCTGGTCTTTTTCCGAGATTTGCTGGTCTTTCTCCGAGATTTGTTGGTCTTTCTCCGCAAGCTTTTGATCGGCTTGAGCTACCGCTTGCTTCATTTCTGCCTCTCGTTCCTGAAGTTCTTGCAATTTTTTTAATTCCCGCTGTATGGTGCGTTCGTGGCGTTCACGGTCTTCTCTTGCCCGGCACATCTGGCGGATAATCTCGTCTTCATTTGCTACATATACAGATTGCGCTGCTTCTTCTAAAAATTCATTTTTTTCTGCCAACATCTTTAACTCCTCCCATGTCTTGGCTTTAAAGAGACGCGCCCAGTAGTCCACTCCCCATGCTTTGTCTTCTTCAGTTGCCAGTTCTATCTGAGATAAGTTTACCACAGAGAGCCTAAACTTGTCATTAAAAATTCGATGGCTTTTAATATTTAACATCATATTTGTTGCATAGAATTCCGGGTCGTCTTCAAAAAGTGTAAAATCCAAGAATCCGATATGGGTTACAGGAAGTGCTTCATCGTATTTTTGCCCGTGAGCGAGTTGATCAAAGGTGCGACATAAGTACACGAGAGCACGGTCTGTCCAGTTTCCTTCATTGGCTACTTGCATCTCCAATCCTAGCACCTGCTCATCGTTCAGAATCACTTGTATATCTAAGATGAATTCCTTATCCTGAACGGTACTTCCTTGCATAATGGGATTGGTAATGGTTATTTCTTTAATCTCTTCTGGTTTCAGATGCAAAAGGGAACAGGTCAGGCCTGTCAAAACCTTTTCGTTGTTTTCTAAAATGTAGCGAAATAAATAATCGTTGGTCATATTATAATGAATTTTTCCAGTGGCGTCCTTATAGGAAGCAATTTTTCGAGTGTTCATAAATTCGTTTTCCTTTCTTCTTTCCTTATTTTTCAGATTTATTTTGTGATATCCAGTTGTAAAATGTCCTTATGCCTTCCTAAGAGGCAAAAAGGGTACAAAAAAATCAGCCCATAGGCAATGCCCTCCATTCTTATATTTGATTCATCAATTGAATTTCAACGGCAGAATTGCCTTGATATTCGGATGCACATATGGTGTGCAGAGTAACTTTTGAAGGAGCCGCGTGACTCAAGTTACGTTTGATGTGTCATTATACTAGCATATGTGGAAGGGAAATTCAAGTAGAAAGGACTTTTTTACAGCTCCTATAATCATCTTTTCCAATTCAGCTATTTGCTGGTCTTTTTTCAGCGAGTTCCTGCTCGTTCGGATGCACATATGGTGTGCAGAGAAAAACGTTTTACTCCAAAATTTTTTCATTACAGTAGATTTTGTTGATTTGCTTCTTCTTTTTCCGTATGCTTAATTTACAGAAAGTAAGATAAGCGGAGGGTTTATATATGACAGAATACCAGAAGGCCGAAGCAGGACTTTTCTACGATGCGCACAAGGATCCGGAAGTCGACAGAGGACGGCGCAGAAGTCAAGAATTGAGCTATCAGTACAATCAATTGGCTCCGAGTCAATTAGAGGAACGTGAACACATTTTGCGTGAAAATCTAGGATATGTAGGTAAGAATTGTGTGATAGAGCAACCATTCCATTGTGATTTCTGGGAGAGAGTATCTGTTGGAGATAACTTTTTTTCAAATTATAATTTTGTGGTACTTGCCGGAAATAAAATCACAATTGGGGATAATGTTTGGATTGCTCCCGATTGTGGGTTGTATGCTGCCGGGCATCCATTTGATGTAGAACTCCGGTTATCGGGCATTGAATATGCATGGCCAATTAAGATTGAGGATAATGTATGGATTGGCGGTGGTGTGAAGATTATGGGCGGCGTTACAATTGGTGCGAATTCTGTGATTGCGGCAGGCAGCATTGTCACGAAGGATATTCCGGCAAACGTACTTGCAGCAGGAAATCCTTGTAGGGTCATTCGTGAGATTAGACCGGAAGATGATGAGAAATATCACAGAGGATATCAAAAAGTGTGACCTGTTTTGCGTTTTGTTAAAACTCCATATTGACAATTACAAGGCACTGTGGTTAAATGAACATATGAACAATTATTCATACGAGGAGGACAAAAGAAATGTCACATACACATCATCACCACGACGAGAGCTGCGAGTGCTGCCATAGCCATGAGCATCACGCGCATCATCACCACGAACATTCTGAACACAGTGCTTGTTCTTGTGGCTGCGGTCACGACCATATACATAGTGGGGCAGAGGACTATAAGAAGATTGTTGTGCAGTTAGGTATCGGAGCGGTGTTCTTTGTGCTGGGAATTTTATTAGGAAATGTCTCTTCTGTAATTGCCTTTATCTTCCAGTTGGCGGCGTATTTGATTCTTGGGGGAGAGGTGTTGCTTCACGCAGCGAAGAACATTGCAAAAGGACATATCTTTGACGAGAATTTTTTGATGAGTCTTGCAACATTGGCAGCATTTGCGATTGGAGAATCAATAGAGGCTGTTGCCGTGATGCTGTTCTTCCAAGTGGGAGAGCTGTGCGAGGAGATTGCGGTGTCGAGGAGCCGCAGTCAGATTATGGAAGCTGTGGATTTGCGTCCTGAGGTGGTAAGCTTACTGAAGGATGGAGAGGTACAAGTGATTCCGGCAGAGGAAGCGAAGCTAGGGGAGGTCTTGTTGGTAAAACCGGGTGAGCGAATTCCTTTGGATGGTACAGTTGTACAGGGTGAGAGCCGGATTGATACAGCAGCGGTGACGGGTGAATCTGTGCCAGTAAAGGTTGTGGAAGGAGATGCGGTGATTTCCGGCTGTATGAATGTGTCCGGCGTATTGCAGATTCGGGTAGAGCAGGTGCTTGCAGATTCGATGGTGTCCCGTATTTTGCGTTCTGTTGAGAATGCGGCGGAGAGCAAACCAAAGATGGACCGTTTTATTACAAAGTTTTCAAAAGTATATACGCCGTTTGTGGTCGTTTTGGCACTGCTCACGGCAGTATTGCCATCTTTGTTTACAGGAAAGTGGGAGTTCTGGATTTATACGGCAATTACGTTCTTGGTAATTAGTTGTCCGTGTGCACTTGTGCTCAGCGTTCCGTTGGCATTTTTCTCGGGTATCGGAGCCGGTTCGAAGAAGGGAATACTTTTTAAGGGCGGTTTGGTTTTGGAAGCGCTGAAGAATATTCGGGTGCTTGTGTTGGATAAGACGGGCACGATTACGCAAGGGAATTTTGAGGTGCAGGAAGCGGATAGAGAGGTACTTGCCATCGCAGCGAGCTGTGAGGCGAGCTCCACACACCCAATTGCTGTGAGTATTGTCGAGGCGGCGAAGAAGCAGAAGGTAGCGTTTGAGAGACCGGAGCTTGTGGAGGAGATTTCCGGCAAGGGAATCCGAGCAAGTTTAAGCGCAGGTGTAGCACTCTGTGGAAATAGAGAACTGATGGAGCAGGAGAATGTAAACCTTGTTGAAGAGAAGGCAAAGACGGTAGGAACAGAAGTGTTTGTTGCTTTAAATGGTATGTTTTTGGGAAGTATTGTCATTCGTGATACAGTCAAAGCGGAGTCGAAGGATGCGATTCATAAGCTGAAAAAATCAGGATTAAAGACAGTTATGCTTACCGGAGATACGCAGCAGGCAGCAGAAGCGGTTGCAAGGGAAACCGGTATTGACACTTGTTATGCGCGGTTACATCCGGAAGATAAATTCGACAAATTAAAGGAGATTCGGGAGACCTATGGAGCGGCAATGTTTGTCGGTGACGGAATCAATGATGCACCGGTACTTGCGGGAGCAGATGTTGGTGCCGCAATGGGAAGCGGCGCAGATGCGGCCATTGAGGCTGCCGATGTGGTGTTTATGAATTCTTCGCTAATGGCAGTGCCGGAGGCGATTGCAATTGCAAAGACAACAAATCGCATTGCAATGCAGAATGTGGTATTTGCGCTGGGTGTGAAAGCATTGGTAATGATTTTAGGGCTTTGCGGCTTTGCAAATATGTGGATGGCCGTTTTTGCGGACACCGGAGTTGCTATGCTGTGTGTGCTGAATTCTGTGCGGGTTTTATATCGAAAATAAGGTTCACAAAATGAGAAACATCATTTATAATGGACTCAGTGGGATTCATTATGAATGGTGTTTTTTTGTGAGAAGGGAATTGAAAATGGAGCGACAAAAGGTAGAAATAGAATGCTGTGAGGCGTATCACGTGCATACCAATCTGGTACATCAGATTGAGGATGGGATGCCGGGCGAAGAGACCCTAGAAAGCCTTGCAGATTTTTATAAAGTGTTTGGGGATGTCACCCGTGTAAAGATTCTGTGTGTATTGTTTCAATCAGAGCTTTGTGTCTGTGATTTGGCAGAGGTGATGGGGATGACGCAGTCGGCAATCTCGCATCAGCTGCGTGTGCTCAAGCAGATGAAGCTGGTGAAGAATCGGCGTGAGGGAAAGACGGTGTATTATTCACTTGCGGATGCCCATATTCAGAGTATTTTAAATCAGGGTTTGGAACACATTGCGGAATAAGGAGAGCAGAAAGATGAGAAGAATAAGAGTGATTGGTGTGCTGGTGTGTGTCCTGCTTTTGCTTGGCTGTGCGACGAATTTAGAAGATGGGACAGCCTATTTAGAAGCGAAGGATTATGAGCAGGCGGCAGTGTGCTTTCAAAAGGATATCGCAGAAGAGAAGCATTTGGCAGAGGCATATCGGGGACTCGGTATTGCACAGTATGAGCTCGGTGAGTATGAGGCAGCTTTGGAAGCATTTGAGATGGCGCGCGCGAGTGGCGCAGAGGAGACGGCGACTTTCTACAGTTTGATGGCCGCCTGTCAGATGCAGATGGAAGCGTATGAGGCGGCTATGGAGTCTTATGCAAAGGTTTTAGAGCAGGGAGATTGCACAGAGGAATTGCGTCAGGAAGCGCGCTATAATGAGATTGCGATTTGTCAGGAACTCAGCGATTGGGAGCTGGCAAAGGAGAAGGTGGCTTCCTATGTGGAAGATTACCCGGAGGATAGCCGTATGAATAAGACGGCAGAATTTTTAGAAACACGGTAGGGAATTGCATGGCAGAGATGATTGAACTGAGCAAGATAGAGGAAAAGGTGATTTTGGTCGGGGTCAGTACCTCAGACAAGGATGACACCCATAAGTCTTTGGACGAGCTTGCCGAGCTTGCGGCGACGGCGGGTGCAGTTCCGGTAGGTCGTGTGGTGCAGAATTTGGATCAGATTCATCCCACGACCTATGTCGGCAAGGGAAAGCTGGATGAGATTAAGGATTTGCTCTGGGAGACAGAGGCGACTGGCATCATTTGCGACGATGAGCTTTCACCGATTCAGCTTGGCAATATGGAAGATGTGCTGGACACGAAGGTGATGGATCGTACGCTGTTGATTTTGGATATATTTGCGGGCAGAGCTTCTACGAGCGAGGGAAAGATACAGGTAGAGCTTGCCCAGTTGAAGTATAGACAGTCCCGTCTGACCGGTCTTGGGAAATCACTTTCCCGATTGGGCGGCGGTATTGGAACAAGAGGTCCCGGTGAGAAGAAGCTGGAGATGGACAGACGTTTGATTAAGAATCGTATTGCGCAGCTGAGCCGGGAGCTTAAGGATGTCAAGAGACATAGGGAATTGACGCGGGAGCAACGCAAGAAGACGAAGGTGCCGGTGGTTGCGATTGTTGGGTATACCAATGCCGGAAAGTCGACACTTTTGAATCAGTTGACCGGCGCAGGGGTCTTGGAAGAGGATAAGTTGTTTGCGACCCTCGACCCGACGACGCGGAATTTGAAGCTTCCAAGTGGACAGGAGATTCTGCTTACCGATACGGTGGGATTTATCCGCAAGCTGCCGCACCATTTGATAGAAGCTTTCCGAAGCACTTTAGAGGAAGCGAAGTATGCGGATGTCATCTTGCATGTGGTGGATTCGTCCAACCCGCAGATGGATGAGCAGATGTATATCGTGTATGAGACTTTGGAGCAGTTAGAGGTACAAAATAAGCTGGTTATCACGGCGTTTAACAAACAGGACCGCCAAGAAGCGGAGAAGCTGTTTCGTGATTTCAAGGCAGACCATACGCTGGCCATTTCTGCAAAGACAGGGATGGGACTTGCGGCATTGCAACAAGTGTTGGAGGATGTGCTGCGAAGCCAAAAAATATTTCTTGAGCATACCTATGCATATGCGGATGCCGGTAAGATTCAGTTGATTCGTAAGTATGGTGAATTGCTTTGTGAGGAGTATCGGGAGGAAGGTATTTTTGTACAGGCCTATGTCCCGGTGGAGATTTATGAACGTGTAAGATAGTAGGAGGAATTCTATGAGCCTGCAATTTGTTATGGGGCCTTCCGGTGCAGGAAAGTCCCATTATTTGTATCAAAAAGTAACAGAAGAGTCTATTCAAAACCCAGAGAAGAATTATCTGGTGCTTGTGCCGGAGCAGTTTACGATGCAGACACAGAAGGACCTTGTGCTTGCAAATCCGCAAAAGGGAATTTTGAATGTGGATGTATTGAGCTTCAATCGTTTGGCGTATCGTGTGTTTGAGGAGACAGGGGCGAACCGGAGCACGATGCTGGATGATGTGGGGAAAAGCTTTGTGCTGCGCAAGATTGCGGGTGCGTATGAAAAGGAACTTTCTGTGCTCGGTGGCAATCTAAAAAAGCCCGGCTTTATCAGCCAGATAAAGTCTGTCATCTCGGAATTTACGCAATACGATGTACAGCGGGAAGATTTGGAGCGCATATTGGGAGCGACAGAGGAGCAGTCGGCTTTTGCCTATAAGCTGCGCGATATTGCGAAGATTTATGAGGAATTCTCGGAGTATCTGAAGGACAAGTATATTACCGGCGAAGAGCTTTTGGATGTGCTTTGTATAGCTGTGCCCAAGTCGAAGCTTTTAAAGGGAAGCACAGTTGTGTTAGACGGCTTTACCGGTTTCACGCCGGTGCAGAACAAGCTTTTAAAAGAATTGCTTTCGGTGTGCGAGAAGCTTATCGTTACTGTGACAGTGAACCCGCAGGAGAAAAAGTCGGTACTTTTTGATATGAGTTATCGGATGATGGATGCTCTAAGTGAGATTGCCAGAGAAGGTGGTGTAACAATCGATGCGCCGGTGGTGCTTTGTGAGCGGCCGGTTTATCGTTTCCGCGAGGCAGAGGCTTTGGATTTTCTGGAAGCGAATTTGTTCCGCTATCGGAAAGTGCAGTATGAAAAGGCGCAGGATTGTATACAGATTTACAGCGCAAAGCAGCCGAAGGAAGAGCTTGTCTTTGTGGCACAGCGCATTCGAAATCTGGTGCGTACGAGGGGCTTGCGTTATCGTGAGATTGCAGTGATTGCGAGCGATATGGGAGCTTACGCAGACTATGCCGAGCAGGTGTTTGCAGCTTATGATATCCCGGTGTTCTTAGACCATAAGCGGAGTATTTTGCTCAATTCTTTCGTGGAGTATCTGCGAAGCCTCCTTGCAATGGCGGAGCAGAATTTTACATACGAGAGTGTCTTTCGGTATTTGCGCACAGGGCTTACAGAATTCACGACGGAAGAAGTGGATATTCTGGAAAATTACTGTGTAGCACTCGGCATACGCGGCTATAAAAAATGGCAGGAGACTTGGATTCGCCGTGCAAAAGGGATGGAGGAGGCGGATTTGGCCTATGTCAATGCCCTGCGAAGCCGTTTGGTGGAGAATGTTGCAGAGGTGATGGAGGTATTGAAAAGTCGGAGCAAGACGGTGGAGAGTGTCACCAGAGCCTTGCATACTTTCTTGCTGCAAAACGAATTGCAGCAAAAGGTAAAGTCTTGTGAGACGGCTTTTGGAGCAGACGGCGAGTTGGCGCTTGAGAGAGAGTATGCGCAGATTTATCGCATTGTGATGGAGCTTTTTAATCAGTTTGTGGAGCTTTTGGGGGATGAGCGCATTCCCCTCAAGGAGTATTGCGAACTTTTGGATGCGGGCTTGGAGGAAGCCAAAGTTGGAATTATTCCGCCGAGCCACGACCAACTTGTGATGGGTGATATCGAGAGAACCCGTATCAAGGATGTGAAGGTGCTGTTCTTTGTAGGTCTCAACGATGCCTATATTCCGGGTGCACAGAGCGGCGATGGTTTGCTTTCCGAGCAGGACCGTGCGCGTTTTGAGGCGAGCAAGGTGGCTTTGGCTGCCGGGTCAAAGGAGAAGGCATTTATCCAGAAATTTTATTTGTATTTGATGATGACCAAACCGTCAAACAGCTTGGTGTTGAGTTATAGCAGGGCTTCAGCAGAGGGAAAGGCACTGCGTCCGGCGTACCTGCTATCTGATTTGTTAAAGCTTTATCCGCAGATGTGTATACAGAAGATGGAAGAGGCGGAGCTTGCGCCGGAATTTACAAAGACAAGCGGCATTTCTTATTTGGCGGAGGGCTTGCAGAAAAAGGACGAGGGGCTGAGTGCTGCATGGCAGGAAGTGTATTCTTGGTATAAGAAAAACCCTAAGTGGAGCAGTCAGGTGGAGCGTTTGGTTGCGGCTGCCTTTTGTCAAAGAGAAAATGAGCTGCTCACAAAGGAGACGGCACGGGAGCTTTATGGGGAGATTCTGTCGAACAGCGTAAGTCGTTTGGAGCGTTTTTCAGCTTGTGCCTATGCACATTTTTTGCGTTACGGTTTGCGCCTTTCTGAGCGTGAGGTCTATCGTTTTCAAATGGTGGATTGGGGAAATCTTTTCCATAGTGCGATGGATCGTTATGCAAAGACGCTGGAACAGCGTGGGCAGAGTTGGACTTTGATTTCGCAGGAGCAGAGAGAGGCACTCATAGAGGAAAGTGTGGACAGTAGCATTGTAGATTATGGGAATACCATTTTGTACAGCAGTGCGCATAATGAGTATATGATTACTCGTTTAAAGCGTATGATGCGCCGCACAGTCTGGGCACTTACCAAGCAATTGGAAAAGGGGGACTTCCTTCCTGAGCATTCGGAGCTGGTATATTCCGGCAATATCATTCCGCTTACAGGGGATGCAGGTATGCAGCTACACGGGAAAATTGACCGTGTGGATGTGTGTGAGACGGAGGATGGCGTGCTTGTAAAGGTGATTGATTACAAGACGGGGACGAAAGTCTTTGATTTGGGTGAGTTGTACTATGGACTGCAAATGCAGTTGGTGGTGTATTTGAATGCTGCTTTGCAGATTGAGGGTGAAAAGCGTCCTGGCAAACGGATTGTGCCGGCAGGACTCTTTTATTATAAGATGGAAGACCCATTGTTGCCGAAGATGACGAACAGTCGTGAGGTGCAGGAAGAGTTGCTTCTTAAGGCACTGTGCCCGGATGGAATCGTCAATGCTTCAGAGGAGGTTATTTCACATTTGGAGCGGGATTTTGAACGGGAATCCCTCGTTATTCCGGTCAAGAAAAAGGCGGATGGAAGTTTTGCGGCGAATACAGGAGCTTTGCCGCAAGCAGATTTTGCATTGATTTCGGAGTTCGCAGAAGAGAAGATGAGACAGCTCGGGGATGCGATTTTGCAGGGGGAGGCGAGTGCGTCTCCGTATGCGTTGGGACAGCGCACGGGCTGTGATTACTGTCCATATCGCGGAATCTGCGGCTTTGATGAAAAGATTGCGGGATATGCATACCGAGAATTGGATAAGAAGGATAAGGAGGCTGCACTTGCGGCTATGCGAAAGGAGGCAGACGAGTGGGAGTCAGATTCACAGAAGAACAACAACAAGTAATTGACCTGCGAGATCGGAATCTTCTGGTTTCGGCGGCGGCGGGCTCCGGCAAGACTGCCGTACTGGTAGAGCGCATCATTACGCGCTTGGTAAAGGATGAGCCGCCGATTGATGTGGATCGGCTGCTTGTCGTGACTTATACGGAGGCAGCGGCAGCGGAGATGCGGGAACGTATTCGCGCGGCCATTGAACAGGCATTGGAAGCCGACCCGGACAATGTGCATTTGCAGCGACAGTCTACGCTGATTCACCATGCGCAGGTGACCACAATTCACAGCTTTTGCTTATCTGTGATACGAGAGTATTTTCATACGATAGATTTGGACCCGTCTTTGCGTGTCGGTGAGGAGGGGGAATTAAAGCTTTTGAAGCACGATGTTTTGGAAGAAGTGCTGGAGGCTTGGTATGAAAAAGGTACAGAGGGATTTCTGAACTTTGTAGAGAGCTTTTCCTATGGACGCGATGATAAGCAGTTAAATGAGCTGATTTTAAAGCTGTATGAGTATGCCAACAGCTATCCAAATCCAAGACATTGGTTTGAAAGTTGTTTGAAGCAGTATGAGATTTCTTCTCCAGAGACATTTTCAGAGTCTGCGCTTGCACAGACAATTCAAAAGGATGCGCAATGCAGATTGGCAGATTTGGAGGAAAAATTGCGCTTTGCCAAAGAACTTTGTGAGGAAGAAGGGGGGCCGTTTTTCTACGGTGAGGCAATTGCCTCCGACCTTAAGCAGATTGAGAAGTTTCGGGAATGCGATGGCTTTGCGGCGTTGAATGAGGCCTTGCCATCTATGAGCTGGCTGCGTCTTTCTTCGGCGAGAAAAGCAGAGTTTTCAGAAGAAAAGCGGGATAGTGTCAAAGCAATTCGTAAGGAATGCAAGGATTTATTTGAGAAGTTGGTGCAGGATTATTTTTACGACACGACAGAGAAGCTGTGGGAAGAATTGGTGTCTGCCAAGACCAATATGCAGGTGCTCGCACAGCTCGTACAGGAGTTTGGCGAGGCATATCGGGCCAAGAAGCTGAGCAAGAATTTGATTGATTTTGGAGATATGGAGCATTATGCCCTACAGATTTTGACCGAAGAGAAGGATGGAGAGTTGGTGCCGACTGCGGTAGCAAAAGAGTATCAGGAACGCTTTGCAGAGATTATGATTGATGAGTACCAGGACAGCAACTTTGTCCAAGATGCGATTTTGGGTAGTGTATCGACTGTTTCGCAGGGCAAACCGAATGTATTTATGGTGGGAGATGTCAAGCAGAGTATTTATCGCTTCCGGCTTTCCAGACCGGAGCTTTTTATGAGTAAGTATGCCTCCTACAGTGCCACAGACGGGCCAATGCAAAAGATTGACTTGCATAAGAACTTCCGTAGTCGAGGCGAGGTGCTTCGGGCGACCAATTTTATCTTTGAGCAGATTATGACGGAGGAGTTCGGCGGCATCGCATACGATGACAATGCCGCGCTTTATGTGGGAGCAGATTACAGTGAGCAAGAAGGCAATGAGACGGAGCTTCTGCTCGTGGATGCAGCAGAGATGGAGGCCGGCGAGAATGCGAAGACATTGGAGGCAAGTGCGATTGCAAACCGCATCAAGGAGCTGGTAGGCCGCCATCCTATTTGGGATAAGGAGAGCCAGTCGTATCGAAAGCTGCGTTACAGCGATATTGTCATTTTGCTTCGCGGTGTTAAGGATTGGGCGGATGTATTTTTGGAGGAGTTTGCAAAAGTAGGTGTACCTGCGTATAGTGCATCCGGAGAAGGATATTTTGAGACGCGGGAGATTCGGATGCTTTTGGATTATCTGCGTATCTTGGATAATCCGCGTCAGGACTTGCCGTTTGCAGCCGTGCTTACCTCGCCTTTTGTAGGGCTTTGCAACGAGGAGTTGGCAAAGATTCAGAATTTTGCAAAGAAGGCAGAGGCTCGAAAGACTTTTTATGAGAAAGCGCGTTTGTATGCAGAGGCGGGAACAGAAGAGGTACTGCAAGAGAAGTTGAAGCTCTTTTTTGCAAGCTATGAGGAGATTCGCAAGATGGTGCCTTATACAGCGATGCACAGCCTGCTCTGGACCATCATAGAACAAACCGGTTATGGCAATTATGTGGCGGCGCTTCCGGCAGGACAGCAGCGTGCGGCAAATGTTGCGATGCTTATCGAAAAGGCGATTCGCTTTGAGAATACCAGCTATAAAGGGCTGTTTCAATTTGTGCGCTATATTGAGCAACTCGAAAAATATGAGGTGGATTTTGGCGAGGCGAGCGTGTTGGAGGAGACGACAGATGTCGTGCGTCTGATGAGTATTCACAAGAGTAAGGGCTTGGAGTTTCCACTTGTGTTTGTGGCGGGGCTTAACCGAAGCTTTAGTACAAAAGACACGAGCGCAAGTGTGGTGATTCATCCTGAATTCGGTGTCGGTCTGGATGCAGTGGATTTGGAACTCCGTACAAAGACGCCGACTCTTTTAAAACGTATGATTCAGTGGGAAGTGCGAAAGGAATCTGTCGCAGAGGAGCTGCGTATTCTCTATGTGGCAATGACGCGCGCGAAGGAGAAGCTGATTCTGACGGGGGTTGTCAAAAATCTTGAGAAAGAGCTTGGCAGATGCCAGATGCTGCGCGGGCGTAAGCAGACACAGCTTCCGTATGCGTATATCGCAGAAGCGAGAAAATATCTGGACTGGATATTCCCTGCCATCTATCGGAATCCATTTGCGAAGGACATTCCTGTGCGGGTGTCTATTGTGGACAAGGGAGCACAGCTGGCACAGGCATTTGAAGAGGCTGTGACAGACGGGGTGAGCAAAGAAATCTTACAGCGTTGGGACACAGAGCTGGTCTATGATGCGCAACTAAAGAGTGACTTGGAGGCACAGCTTGGCTATGCATATCCCTATGAAGCCGGACAGAAGACAAAGCAGAAGTTGTCGGTTTCTGAGCTGAAAAAACGCATATATTTAGAAGCTGAGGAGCTTGAAGAGGAAGAGGTGATTCCGCTTTTGCCCAAATTTTTGCAGGAGGAGACTGGGGTGAGCGGAGCTGCGAGAGGAACCGCTTATCACAAGGTATTGGAGTGTTTGGATTTTGCACAAGCGTTTGATTTGGAAGCTGTCCGAAAAGCGATAGGCTCGATGGTGACAGAGGGTATTTTGGAACAGGTGCAGGCAGACTGTGTGTGCGCAGAGGATATTTTGCATTTCTTGCAATCTGGTATTGGAAAGCGTATGCAGCTTGCGTGTCAGCGTGGGAAGTATCATGCAGAACAGCCTTTTGTCTTGGGAGAGGAAGATGTGCCCGGCGGAGCGGAAGGCGAATTGACGCTGGTTCAGGGAATTATCGATGTGTGGTTTGAAGAGGATGGAGAGCTGGTGGTATTAGACTATAAGACTGACCGTGTGCGACAGGTTGAGGAGTTGAAAGAAAAGTATTGGCTGCAATTAGACTACTATGCAAGGGCACTGAGCCGTATGACCGGAAAACGAGTAAAGGAGAGAATCATATATTCTTTCGCCTTACAAGAAGAAATTCAATTGCGTGATGAATAGGATGTAAAAAACAGGCAATCCTTTTAGCGACAGGGAAGGAGGATTGCCATGACAACGCAAAAAAAGAAGGATGAGCTGAACGAAAAGCTGAAGTATGAGATTGCAGAGGAGCTTGGCCTGCTCGAGAAAGTGCAGGAGGGAGGCTGGCGTTCTCTGACAGCGAAGGAGACTGGTCGTATCGGCGGACTCATCACCAAAAAGCGAAAAGAAATGCAACAAAGTGTTACAAGAGTGTGAACATTCTGTGCATAAGCTTGAAAAAGAAAGTTGGATTTGCTATAATTTACAGATGCTATATTGATAGGTGGAAGTTATGAGCGAGACAATACAGATACAAGGTGGAGAGCGTGCGTATTATACGGCGAAGGAAGCGATGCAGTGTGTAGTTGATTGCCTGCAGAGTAAAGAAGTGCGTGCAATTCAGATTATCCGATGCGGACAAGGAAAGTCCTCAGATTCGGAGGCGGAGGTGTTCCGTAAGATGTTCGGCCGCCTTCTACATAAGAATCAGGGCAAGGTGTTTTTGCTTGCGGAGACGGAGGTCCTTCTCGGGAAGATGATTGAACTTCTTCCTAAGCGTTACACAGGCATTCACATCGTATCGATGGCAACTTTTGAAGAACCCGGTATCTCAGAGGATATGATTTTGAACCAGATTAACGGCGAGGAAGTGGATTGCATCTTGGCAATGCTTTCTGAGGAGGCAGACAAAGAATTCCTCGAAAAATACCGCACTGCACTCAATGCAAAGATCTGGGTGGAGTTTGGGACGCGGCTTCGGCGTGGAAGTGTCTTTGGGGATTTCACAGAGAAAATTCGACAGTTTTGGAGCAAAAATAAGAGATAAAAGACAAAGAAAGAAGAAATAGCTAAAAATATGTTATTTCCTCTTTCTTTTTTTACTGTTTTCCATTAAAATAAAAAGGAAATGTTAATCATTGGGGAGGAACATATGATAGAGTTAAAAGACGTCAAGAAAGAGTACTCAAAAGGGATTGCTGCTTTGAACGGAATCAGTTTGAAGATAGAGCCCGGTGAGTTTGTATTTATTGTAGGCGATAGCGGTTCGGGTAAATCAACTTTGATTCGTCTGTTGATGAAGGAGCTGGAGCCAACTTCCGGCAAGATTAAGATGCTGGGTCAGGATTTGGGGACGATGAAGCATGAGGAGATTCCGTTTTATCGAAGAAAGATTGGAGTTGTATTTCAGGATTTCCGTTTGTTAAAAGACCGGAATGTATATGAGAATATTGCGTTTGCACTCCGCGTGACAGAAGCGCCGACGCGTGTGATTAAGAAGAAGGTGCCGGCAGCACTTTCGTTGGTAGGACTGGCACAGAAGTACAAGTCCTATCCGAAGGAGCTTTCCGGTGGGGAGCAGCAGCGTGTTGCGATTGCGAGAGCGGTTGTGAATGAGCCGGCGATTTTGCTTGCGGACGAGCCGACGGGTAATCTCGACCCGGAGAACTCATGGGAGATTATGCGCCTTTTGAATGAGGCGAATGCAAGAGGTACGACGGTCATTGTTGTTACCCACAATCACGAGATTGTCAAGTCGATGAAAAAGAGAGTCATTACAATGAATAAGGGTGTGATTGTAAGTGACGAAAAAGGGGTGACGAACAGATGAGATTTGGTACATTAAGATATTCAGTTAAGCAGGGATTTCGAAACATAGCAAGGAACAGAATGTTTTCGATTGCGTCTATGGCGACGATGGCAGCCTGTATTTTCTTGTTTGGTATATTCTTTTCGATTATTACAAACTTTAATTATATTGTAGAGAAGGCGGAAGAGGGCGTAGCGATTGTTGTATACTTTGATGCGGAGGCTTCGGATGAGCGCGTAAAGGAGATTGGCGACGAGATTCGCAAGCTGGAGAGTGTTGCAGAAGTGAAGTATGTCTCGGCAGACCAGGCACTTGAAGATTTCTTGGCAGACTATCTGGAAGGCAACGAAGAGCTGGCAGCCGGCTTTACAGAGGATAATCCTTTGGTGGACTCGGACAACTACGAAGTATATTTGAAGTCTGTGGAACAGCAGGCGGAAGTGGTAGAGTTTGTAGAAGGTCTGGAAGGCGTGCGCAAGGTCAACAAGTCGGATGTGGTTGCGAAGACTTTGTCGAACTTCAATGTATTGCTTGCCTATGTTTCCGGAGCGATTATTTTGATTCTCCTGATTGTTGCGGTCTTCTTGATTAGCAATACAGTATCGATGGGTATCACGATTCGTAGAGAAGAGATTGCGATTATGAAGTATATCGGAGCGAAGGATTCCTTCGTAAGAGCACCATTTATTATTGAGGGGATTATGATTGGTGTGATTGGAGCTTCGATTCCGCTTGTCATTCTGTATTTTGCATACGGAAAGGCAAGCAATGCAATAATGAGTAAATTTGCTGTTTTAAATTCCATTTTGGATTTCTTACCGGCATCAGAAGTATATAAGACACTTCTTCCGGTTGGATTGGCATTGGGTGTGGGAATTGGTTTCTTAGGAAGCTTCTTCACCATCCGTAAGCATTTAAGAGCGTAGGGGTGAATATGAATAAGGGGAGACGATGTATTTGCATCCTGCTTGCGGGAGTGTTGGCGGCGAGTATGACGCTGACGGCAGGGGCGACGAATATACAGACACAAAAGAATGAGGCGCAGAAGCTGGAGCAGGAAAAGAATGCGCTTGCTTCGGAACAAAAATCTTTGGAAGCAAGGGTGCAGGAGTTGGATGCTTCAATGGCAAGGGCGCAAGAGCAGATTGATGCAAAGCGTGCGGAGATTGAGGTGGCAGAGCAAGAGCTTGTGCAGGCAAAGATGGATGAGAACGACCAGTATGAGAGTATGCGCGTGCGCATTCGCTATATGTATGAGAATGGGAATGTGAATATCTTTCAGGTGTTTATGGATTCTGACAGCATTGCAGATTTCTTCAATAAGACAGAGTATATCCGAACGATGTCTGAGTATGACCGCAAGAAGCTGAATGAATTTCAGATGACACTTCGTGCGGTAGAGGAGAAAGAGCTTGCGTTGAGAGCAGAATATGACAATCTGGCAGAATTGCAGCTTTCCATCGCTGCGCAGAGCGCAGAGGCAGAGCGTTTGCTCAGCGAGAAGTCATCGGAGCTTTCAAAGTTGAGTAACAAATTGAGTAGTCTGAAAAAGCAGATAAAGAATGCCGAAGAGGAAGAGCGCAGGCGCAAGGAACAAGAGGAAGCAGAGAAGGAGAATTCGACCAGTGGTAATTCGGGTGGAAGTTCAAGCGGCAGCTCATCAGGAAGCTCCACGCAGGCAAAGCCGCCGGTGGTGAGCGGGAATGGCTATTTTACGCATCCGTGTCCGGGTATGACGCGCGTATCCAGCACCTTTTCTGAGGTGCGGGAAGGTGTCAATGACCCGAATCCGCATAAAGGGATTGACTACGCGGCACCGAGAGGGACGCCGATTTATGCGGCAGCAGCAGGCACCGTGATTCATGCGTTTCGAAGTACTTCCGCAGGTTGGTGGGTCGTCATCAATCACGGGAATGGATTGGAGACGCAATATATGCATATGTACGCAAAGCCGCTTGTGTCAGAGGGACAGCGCGTACAGAAGGGACAGCATATCGGTGGTGTGGGTAACACCGGGAATTCATTCGGAAATCACCTGCATTTCCAAGTGGAGCTTTATGGAAAGCCGGTAAATCCGATGAAGTATTTGTAGTATTTTTTGTTAAGAAGGGATTTTCAATGAAACATAAAAGAACGTTTGTCAAAGGGGCACTGTGCGGTGCCCTTCTGACATTTTTAGTTGTTGTAGTGCTTGGATGTATTGGATTGTTCTGGGTGAGTGGGAGAGATGGGCTTGTAGAGCCGATGACAACGCTCAAGATGCAGACCATACGGCAATTGATAGAGAGTAAGTATCTGTATAGTGATAAGATAGACGAAGAGGCATTGCAGGAGGCCTTACTAAAGGGCTACGTGGCGGGTCTGGGAGACCCGTATTCTGTGTACTATGACAGAGAAGAGACGACGGACCTGATGGAGAAGAATTCCGGGAAGTTTGTGGGAATCGGAGTGACGATTGCACAGTATACAGGAGAGAGCTCTTATGTGTTTACAGAAGTGCTTGCCGGGTCACCGGCTGAAAAGGCGGGAGTACAGGACGGTGATATTCTGCAAAAGGTGGATGGCACGGCGGTTGCCGGCCTGGATATGGACACGGTTGTTTCGATGATAAAGGGCGAGCGTGGCACAAAGGTAGAATTAGAGCTTTTGCGTGGCGAGGAGCAGCTTGTGCATATGGTGACGGTCACACGTGACAAGGTAGAGACGAACACTGTCGCTTACGAGATGAAGGACGGACAGATTGGATATATTTATGTTTCTATTTTTGAAGATGTCACGTATAAGCAGTTTGAGACGGCAATCCAAGATTTGACGAGTCAGGGGATGCAGGCGCTTGTGATTGATTTGCGAGGCAATCCGGGCGGGGGCTTCCAGACGGTATGTGATATGTTGGATTTGATTTTGCCGGAGGGCGTGATTATCTCAACCAAGACCAAAGATGGAAAGGAAGAGGTCGTAAGGTCTGATGCAGAGCGGGCACTTGATTTGCCGATGGCGGTTGTGGTGAATGGACAGAGCGGCAGCGCATCCGAAGTGTTTGCCGGTGCCGTGCAGGACTACGGGATTGGAAAGATTGTGGGAACCACCACTTACGGAAAAGGAATTGTGCAGGATTTGTTCTCTTTGGGAGACGGCACTTGCCTAAAGCTGACGACTTCCGAGTATTTTACGCCGAAGGGAAGAAGTATTCACGGCGTGGGAATTAAGCCGGATGTCGAGGTGGAATATGTGTATGATGAGAATGCGCCCCAAAAGGATAATCAGCTAGAGGCGGCACTGACGCTCTTGCAGGAATAAGAAAGCGAAATGGAATGCATTTTATGCGTTCCATTTTTTTGTAAAATATGGTAGAATACATACAAGTATGCAGTTCGATAGGAGGAATCGATATGATAAATAAATTAGTAGCAAATATTCAGAAGACCGGAGCGCCGATTGTGGTGGGCTTAGACCCGATGTTAGGCTACATTCCAGAACATATCCAGAAGAAGGCTTTTGCGGAATATGGCGAGACTTTAGAAGGGGCGGCAGAGGCAATCTGGCAATTCAATAAAGAGATTGTGGACAAGACTTACGATTTGATACCGGCAGTAAAGCCGCAGATTGCGATGTACGAGCAGTTCGGAATTCCGGGCTTGGTAGCTTTTAAAAAGACCGTAGATTACTGTAAGGCAAAGGGCTTAGTGGTAATCGGAGATATTAAGCGAGGGGATATTGGTTCGACCTCCGCAGCGTATGCGGTCGGTCATGTGGGACGTGTACAGGTAGGCAGTAAGTCCTATGTTCCGTTTGACGAAGATTTTGTGACGGTGAACCCATATCTAGGTTCAGATGGCGTAGAACCATTTATCAAGGTTTGCAAGGAAGAGAACAAAGGTATCTTTGTGTTGGTGAAGACTTCCAATCCGTCCAGCGGAGAGTTCCAGGATCAGCTTGTGGATGGCAAGCCTTTGTATGAATTAGTGGGAGAAAAGGTTGCTGCTTGGGGCGAGACCCATATGGGAGATGCGTACAGTTATGTTGGAGCTGTGGTTGGCGCAACTTACCCGGAGATGGGAAAGGTGCTTCGTAAGGTGATGCCGAAGACATACATCTTAGTGCCGGGTTATGGCGCACAGGGCGGCAAAGGAAAAGATTTGGTACACTTCTTCAATGAAGATGGTTTGGGTGCAATTGTGAATTCTTCTCGCGGTATCATTGCGGCCTACAAGCAGGAAGCGTACGCAAAATTTGGCGCAGAGAACTTCGGAGATGCTTCCAGAGCAGCCGTAGAAGATATGGTTTTAGACATTAAGGGAGCACTTGAGAATCGTTAGAAGGAGATAAGGTATGGCAGACAGAAAAAAAGAGACTGCATTGGTTGTTTCACAGGAACAGCTTGCAGATGGCATTTTCAGTATGTGGATTCGCACAGAGGCGGCAGAGACAGCAAAGCCGGGACAGTTTATTTCGATGTATACGAATGATGGCACGAAGCTGCTTCCGAGACCAATCAGCATCTGTGAGATTGATAAAGTGAACGGGCAGCTGCGCGTGGTTTACCGCGTGACGGGAGAGAATACCGGAACAGAGCAGTTTTCGAAGTTGCAGGCCGGAGATACACTTCCGCTTATCGGGCCGCTGGGAAATGGCTTTCCATTAGAAAAGGCAGAGGGAAAGAGAGCTTTTTTGATGGGCGGCGGTATCGGTGTACCTCCGATTCTTGAACTTGCAAAGCAGCTTGCTTGTGAGAAGCAGATTGTGGTTGGCTATCGCGATGCGCATACGTTTTTGAAAGAACAGTTTGAAGAGAACGGAAGTGTATATATTTCCACAGAGGACGGCAGTGTCGGAACAAAGGGGAATGTGATGCACGCGATTGCGGAGAATGGTTTGACAGCGGATATTATCTATGCCTGTGGTCCGACACCGATGCTTCGGGCAATCAAGAACTATGCAGAAGAGAATGGAATCGAGTGTTATATTTCGCTTGAGGAGCGGATGGCGTGTGGAATCGGTGCCTGTCTTGCGTGTACCTGTAAGTCGAAGGAGAAGGACCACCACACGAATGTGCACAACAAACGCATTTGTAAGGATGGTCCGGTATTCTTGTCTACGGAGGTGGAAATCTAATGAATATGAAAGTGAACATCGCAGGCGTAGAGTGGAAGAATCCGGTGACGGTTGCTTCCGGGACTTTTGGCTCAGGAGCAGAATTTGCTGATTTTGTAGATTTGAATCAATTGGGTGCGGTAACGACAAAGGGCGTTGCGAACATTCCTTGGCCGGGCAATCCGACACCACGTGTGGCGGAGACCTTTGGCGGTATGATGAACGCGATTGGGTTGCAGAATCCGGGTATCGATGTGTTCTGTGAGCGCGATATTCCATTTTTGCGTCAATACGATACAAAGATTGTTGTGAATGTCTGTGGAAAGTCTGAGTCCGATTACTGTGAGGTAGTAGAGCGCCTTGCAAGTGAAGATATTGATATGATGGAGATTAACATCTCTTGTCCGAATGTAAAGGAGGGCGGCATTGCCTTTGGTCAGAATCCAAAGGCGGCAGAGCAGATTACGAAGGCAGTAAAGAAGTATGCCAAGCAGCCGGTGATTATGAAGCTGAGCCCGAATGTGACAGATATCGGAGAGATGGCAAAGGCAGTGGAAGCCGGCGGTGCGGACGCCGTTTCGCTGATTAACACTTTGACCGGCATGAAGATTGATATCAACCGCCGTCAGTTTGTCTTGGCGAACAAGACAGGCGGTGTGTCCGGTCCGGCGATTCATCCGATTGCCGTGCGTATGGTCTACCAGGCAGCGAATGCCGTGAAGGTACCGATTATCGGTATGGGTGGTATCGCAAGTGCAGAGGATGCGATTGAGATGTTGCTTGCAGGAGCAAGTGCTGTCTCGGTTGGAACTGCGAACTTCCACAATCCGGGTGTGACGATGGATATCGTGGCCGGAATTGAAGCCTATATGAAGAAGTATGGTTTCAACGAAGTGAGTGAGATGGTAGGATTGGTAAAATAAGCGATGAGAAAGCATATATATTTCGTGTGTGTAGGAGTTCTTATGTGTCTGCTTTGCGGCTGCGGTGAAAAGAAAGCAGATACAGTGCAGGAGAGCGAAGCTGTTGTCGAGCAAGAAGAGCTTGCAGAGGAAATGGAAGTCTCTGATGTACCAGATGTAAAGCCGAAAGAACCGCAGATTTTGAAATTTGTAGATGCTTACGGCGCACCCTATCAGGTGGAGATTGACCCGGAGGTCAAGAGACATAATTATGATTTGGAAGCGTTTGTTCACAGTGGGGATTCGCTTGCATATCAGGATGCGAGGTATTCCTACCGCTTGGGAATTGATGTGTCACATTATCAGGGAGAGATTGACTGGCAAAAGGTAAAGGCTTCGGGGATTGCCTTTGTCATTATCCGTCTTGGTTTTCGCGGATATGGAGCGGAAGGTGTGATGAAGGCAGATTCAAAGTTTGAGCAGAATCTAGAGGGCGCCCGTGCAGTAGGATTGGATGTCGGTGTGTATTTCTTTTCACAGGCCATCAATGAAAACGAGGCGGTGGAAGAGGCAGAATTTGTGTTGGAGCATTTGAATGGGCGAGACTTGCAGTTGCCGATTGTATATGACCCGGAGACGATTCTGCACGATGAGGCGAGAACCGATGACGTGACAGGTGAGCAGTTCACAAAGAATACCATTGCGTTCTGTGAGCGTGTAGAGGAGGCCGGATATAAGCCGATGGTGTATTGCAATATGCTTTGGCAGGCGTATGAGTTGGATTTGAAGGAGCTTAGTGATTACCCGATTTGGTATGCAGACTATGAGCCATATCCGCAGACGCCTTATGATTTTGCGTATTGGCAGTACAGCAGTGAAGGCAAGGTAGATGGTATTCAAGGAAATGTAGATATGAATATTCAGTTGATAGAAAGATAAGAAGGACAGCCAAATAGCAACGTCACATAAGGAAGTTTTATGTAAGGTACGGTGTAACCTCAGAAATCTCTTTGTACCGTGTTCCACCGCCTGCTGAAGCCTTTTGTATTCTTTCTGCCGTATTGCATTTGTTTTCTTTGCAAGCATATACAAAAATACTGTTTCGTGGCATTTCACAAAGTCTGCCAAACCGCTGATAGCTTCATATACGATTTTTTCGAGTACAACATCACGGATATAGTGAACACTGCAACTGCCACGCCCCGACTTGTAATTGGAACAACGGAAGTGTTCTTGGTTTCGTGTCATACTTTTTGCGGCGACAAAGTGTAGTTTTGCTCCGCAATCTGCACAGTATACCAATCCCGAAAACAGACTTGTTCTGCCCGTGACGGTAGGTCTGCGTTTGTGTGAGCGAAGTTCCTGCACACGCAGCCACTTTTCCTCGCTGATAATCGCTTCCTGCATATTGGGAATGATTTGATAATCCTCTACGGGATTGTGGATTTTCTTATGCACCTTATAGCTGACCGTAGTGCTTTTGAAATTGACTGCACAGCCTGTATATTGCCTGTTTTCAAGAATACCCACAACTGTTTTCTGTTCCCATTTACAAGAGCCGATTTCTGTTTTTTGTGCGTGTGGTCTGCCGATACTTTCATAATAGGCAGACGGAACAAGTATCTGTTCTTTCTCTAACTGTCTTGCAATCTGTGACGGTCCTCGTCCTGCAAGACATAGGTCATAAATCTTTCTGACAATCTCGGCGGCAGGTTCGTCAATCAGCCATTTCTCTTTATCGTTAGGGTCTTTCATATACCCAAATGGTACGGTAGGAGATACACGCTTTCCGTTTTCTGCTTTTGATTGCCATACAGCACGGATTTTCTTTGAAGTCTGAGCCGCATACCATTCGTTGAATATATTGTAAAACGGGAGCATTTCCATACCCTCGCCTGTGGTACTGTTCACATTTTCCTGTATGGATATAAATGTGATACCGAGCGACGGATAGACAATCTGTGTCAGTCTGCCTGCCTCCACCTGTTCACGCCCGAAACGGGAAAGGTCTTTTACAATAATCCTGCAAATCTTTCCTTCTTCCGCCATTCTCTGCATACGCTGAAAATCGCTTCGGTCAAAGCTCGTACCCGATATGCCGTCATCTACAAGAAACATTGTATTTTTGTAACCCTTCTTTGTCCGACTTAAAGTCGCCTTTTTAAAAACTGTGTGATTAAATATGTATTCAGTTGTAACTCTCCTGTGAGAGTATTTTGTTATACTTTGCAGAACGAGCGTTTGTCAATACTTTTTTTGAAATTTCTTGAATATTTTTCGGCAGGTAGGGAATACTGTATATTTTATAGCAATTACTATTAGCGTACAAAATTCAAACACTGTCCGCGTTAAGTTGTTGCATTTTTTTAAACATCATGCTATAATAACTGCGTACATTATTTATTTTTTGTGTGTAGAAAGTTGGTGTCTGCTTGAATAAAAAAGAAATTTTAAAAGAAGTAATCGAAAATAATGGCGGCATTGCGAAAACTTCAGATTTTGCCGCTAATGGGATAAATAAATACGATGTAGCGGCTTTTTGTAAAGAAGGAGTCATTGAAAGAATCCGCAGAGGATTTTATCAGCTACCTCAAAGTAGAAGTATAACAGAGGAACAGCTCATACGAGAGCTTCTTCCACAGGGAATTGTTTGTGTAGAATCTGCTTTATTCCATTATGGATATAGTGATTTTTCTCCCCGTGAATGGTCGATTGCTGTGCCGAGAACAGCATCTCGAGCCGTAAAAAACATAGGAGAATTTCCTATGAAGGCTTACTATATTCAAAAAGAATTTTTGACAATCGGAAAAAGCACAGATGATTTTAATGGTGTGTTGTTGCCCGTATATGACAGAGAGCGAACAATTTGTGATTGCTTTAAATATCGTACAAAGCTTGATAATGAAGTTTTTAATAAAGCTGTTCACGCTTATGTTGCTGACAAAAGCAGGAATCTTGTAAATTTGTCTAAATACGCAAAAGAAATGAAACTTTACTCAAAAGTTATGAATGTAATGGAGGTGTTGCTCAATGGCTGATATTGCTGCGTCCGTGCTGGCACGACTTAAAAATAAAGCCGCTGAAAGCGGTAGAAGCTATCAGTTATGCCTACAACTCTTTTGTCAGGAGGAATTTTTGCGCCGCTTGGAAAAGTCTAAGTACGCAGAGAATCTTGTATTGAAGGGCGGTTTGTTCATCTATTCTCTTACTGACTTTGATAGCCGAGTGACAGTTGATGTAGATTTTTTGCTACGGCAAATACCTAATACACCTGAACAGTTAAGGGGGATCCTTGAAGAAATTATTGCAGTTCATACCGGCAATGATTTTGTTACCTTTGAGATAAAGGATGTTGCACCTATTGCTGTTGCGAAGAAATATGCCGGTATCGGAGCTTCTATTATTGCTCGTATAAAAAACACACGCACACCGTTTGGCATTGATTTCGGTGTTGGTGATGTCATTGTACCAAAACAGGAAAGTCGAAAAATCCCTACTCAGCTTGAAGATTTTGTTGCACCGACAGTCAATACTTATTCCATTGAAACGACCATTGCTGAGAAAATTGATGCAATCCTTAGCCTGATGGAATTTTCCAGCCGCATGAAAGACTATTACGATATTTATTATCTTGCAAATAAATTTGATTTTGACGGTAATATGCTGACCGAAGCACTCAGAAGAACCTTTCAAAACCGTGAACACAATTTTACAGCAGAGCAATTTGAACAGGTTATGGGCTTTGATGACGATGTAGCAATGCAGAAGAAATGGAAATCCTTTGTCCGTAAAATTGACACGAAAACAGATGATTATAGCACCGTACTGAAAACAATAAAAGCCTTCTTGACAAAACCATTTACAGCGGCGGTCGCAGGCAAAAAATTTAATGACAAATGGTCTGCCAATAATGGCAAGTGGATGTGAACAGGGGAAGAGAATAATGAGCAATCCTATTAAAGAAATACTTGACAAAGAATCAATGATTAAAGATATTACAGAAAGAGAAAATATTATTTGCAATTATCAAAAATATGGTTTGCTGGATAGAGATGATGCAATTAAAAAAATTCAGGAATTAAGAATAAGCGATAAAGATATAGCAGCAGCTACTGTTATAAATCTTTCCGTATCTTCGATCCCTTTTAGTCAGTCAACAAACGATCAAATTGTTGGAGAGTTAGTTATGCAGAGGGATATTTTACAAGCGAAGCTTATAAAGAAACGGGCGGAGGAACAGAAATGAAATATGAACTTAATGGTATAAGTACGCCATTTGGAGGGATTTCTTGGAACAACGCTATTTCCGCAAAAGATAAGTTCTCCTTTTTATTGATATATTTAGAATCAAAAAGAATATTGGTTAATCCGATTGAAATGGAAAAGAAAGAATGGTGTATAGAATCAGTTTTAGAAATAAAAGAGCAACTTGTTTCAATTACTAAAGACACTGCTTTCAAGAAAGATGACTTATCTATTATTCGTAATATGATTGAAGCTTGTAATCAGTATTTAGATACAGTTTCACTTTTAAAATTACCAAATATTATATTTAAGAGTAACAAAATAGAGGGCACTTGGGAAGATTTGAATTTTGACAAAGCTATGAAACAATTTAGAAAATCATTAAAAAAAGAAATTGAAGCAATCGAAAAGCGTCACAGTCTTTCCTTTAATAAAATAATACCAGATGAATTTTAGGAGGAGTAGAAATGAGCACTAATATATCAAAACAAAAGCGTGAAGATTTGCTTGCTAAAATCAAAGAAATCCGAACTTTCATTTCTGCTGCACCGCAAGATGAAAATACGGGTAATTTGCTATCCTATCTTTCTGACCTTGAAAAAGATGTGAACGGCAAGAAATACGGTCTTGTATTTGAGGAACATTGTGAGGAAATAGACGAGGTGTTAGACACCCACACTCCTGTACTGACCGAAAACAAAGAGTTGTTCATCGACAATGGTGGTCAAATGAATTTTTTAATCGAGGGAGACAACCTTGCTTCTCTTAAATTGATTGAAAAAACGCATAAAGGAAAGATTGACCTCATTTATATTGATCCACCATATAACACGGGAAATAAGGATTTTATTTATGATGATTGTTATGTTGATACGGAGGACGGATTTCGCCATTCAAAATGGAGCAGTTTTATGTCAAAAAGGCTTCAAATTGCCCGTTCACTTTTAACGGAGCGAGGCGTTATTTTTATTCAAATTAGTGATATTGAATTGGCACAACTTAGATTACTTTGCGATTCAATATTTGGAGAAGAAAATTTTCTTAATGTAATAAGTGTTAATATGAAGAATATCGCCGGAGCATCTGGAGGTGGCGAAGATAAGAGATTAAAGAAAAACTGTGAATATATACTGATTTATGCAAAGCAGTATGACACAATGCCTATTTTTAATGGTGCTTATGTGTATACTGAGCTTTCCGACCTTATACAAACATACATCGCAGAAGGAGTAAGTTGGAAATATACTTCTGTTCTTTTTGATGAGGGCAACAAGGAATATATTGGTAGCACAGTAGACGGTGACGGTAATGAAATTAAAATTTTCAGACGAAAAAATGTTATTATTAAATCTATCAAACAAGCCGCAAAAGACGATGGAATTTCTGAAAAAGAAGCATATCAAAAATATGGTGTAAGGATATTCCAAACAACAAATGCTCAGTCTTCAATTCGTACTCGTATAATGAATTATAGACATGAAAATAATATATCTGAAGATGTGATTTCTATTGAATATATTCCTAAAACAGGCAAAAACAAAGGTTGCGTATATGAGCAATTTTACAAGGGCGAAAAGTGCAGGCTTTTTGTATGGCTCAAAGATACAAGTGAAGTATCTCTACCTTTCTCGGTGTCTTTCGCCTCTGCAACGCCCGTAATTGTTAGTATTCTGATGTGTTTTCAAATTACTTCCCTATCGGGCGTTAGCAAAAGGCAGTCCTTCTTGTCTTTTGAATATATTTTATTTCATTACATAATCTACAAATTTCAGTGCCATCTCTTGATTCTTTCCTGTCTTTGTAAGACCAAGTGAAAGAGTCTCAGTTTCGTAGCCGTAGGCTTTTTGTAAGCCTTCACATGCGCTGACATCCAAAAGCACAGGAATCGGCTTTTTCATCTCTTCCGGTTTTGCAGGGTCAGGAATGATAATGTCTGTAGTTTCCTCCATATTATCGTAAGCCTCCTGTTGTGCTTCCACAACGGCTTCATCCATATAGAGCATATAGGGTTCGTATTTTGTAAACGCTTCTTCGTCGAGAATCTCGGATAAATCTGCGAAATAGCCTCGATATGCGAGGTCAATCATTGTCTCGGCATCTGCGGTTATAAAGTCAATGTCACCAGCAGAATTCCAAGCCATCATCGCCTGCATCGCACTCATATTTGAAGAGGCGGCTTCCGGTTTGGAAGAGTAGGTGAGACTTCGGTTAAAATTTATACTGTATTCGTCAAGATCAACCTTTGCAGCTTCAGAAAAGCCTTCGATCAAACCAGTTGCATCTGCTTCCATACTTAGGGTATTGAGCAGGACGCCGTTCAGTACGTTGTCTTTCTTTGTCGCGAGTGTGTATATGTAAGAGGTGAGTGCCACAATCACAAAAAGTGTAATGATTGTGTGCCATTTGTAATACTCCCAAAAGTAAGCAAGCTTTTCTTTTAGAGGTGCTTGCTTGATTGCTTCTCGTTCTTTTCGAAATTCATCCATTGCTGCCATTTGCGTATCTTCCTTTTGTTAAAATATGTCTACTGGGAGTGTAGCACATTTCTTTTTGAATTTCTATGAAAAAACCATAAACAATTCAAAACAGCAAAGAATTATGTCGAAATATGGAATTGTATTTGTTATATGCTTGTGATATAATGAGTGGCACAAAAAGGAAGAGGAATATACTTGTTATGGAAGCATTAGAAGAAAAAGTAAGAAGACGTTTGGAATCGAATATGTGGTATCATGGTACGGTGGATAAAAACTGGGATAGTATTTGTAGAAAAGGAATTTTGGTGGATTATAATAGGGAGACATCGGAGGCTTTGGATTTTGGATATGGGTTCTATCTTGCACCGACAGCAGAACGAGCTGAGCGCTATATACAAGGAATGATGCAAAATACTAGCTTTTATGATGAGTCGGATGTCGCGATGGTTTTAGGGTTTGAATTTCAACCTTTAAAGTGGTTTGAAGAAGATACATACAATACAAAGGTGTTTAGCAAATATGATGACGAGTTTGCTCGTTTTGTATTTGAAAATCGTACGGAGAATGTTGCCGGAAGTAAGCAACATAGATATGATGCTATTTATGGTGTGATGAGTGATGCTGTTCCTGCATTAGAAGTGCAGAATTACAAGATGGGTAGGAAGACGAAGGAAGAAGTGATAGAGGCCTTGAAAAAGCAAACCAGTATGAAGCAAATCTCTTTGCATAATCAAGGTATCTGTGATACAATCAGTTTGAAAGAAGCATATATTTTAGACAAAACCTCAGGTGGTAGAAAGGAGCTGAATGTAAGTGACTACTGTAGACAGTAATTTTTTGGAGTTTGCCGAAAAGGAACTTGTTGTATGCGTAATGCGCTTTGCAAATGGCATTGGAGAAAGCAAAGCCAGTCAGATTGCAAAAGAGATTATTGAAAAAATTGATTGGAATAATTCGGCTCTGATGCACAAGGGCTTGTCGTGGATGGCTAAGAATTATTTAACGAGTCAAAAACTTGTTTGAGTATGGAATGAGACTTATTGGAGTTTCCAATAGGTCTCGTTTTTTGCTTTATAGGAAACCTTGTTTCCATAAAGCAAAACCGCTCCGCGAGGATGCGCATCTCGCGGCAGGGAAGTTTATTGCTACGCAATCCGCTCGAGCGCGAAGAGTTCGCGAGCGAACTCTTTGTTCTGAAGAAAATTCAAGGTGTTTGCAATTGAAATAATATAGCGAATGTGCTAGAATTTAGGAAAATGATTTGTAAAAGAAAAAAGTCTCTGGGGCTTAAAATAAGGAGGTTAGGGTAGAAGATGACGAATTATCAGAAAGAATTTATTGAATTTATGGTAGACAGCAAGGTTTTGAAGTTTGGCGAGTTTACATTAAAGAGTGGCAGAAAGTCACCATTTTTTATGAATGCAGGTGCTTATGTGACGGGTTCACAGCTTCGCAAGTTGGGTGAGTATTATGCGAAGGCGATTCACGATGTCTACGGGACGGATTTTGATGTGCTGTTTGGACCGGCATACAAGGGGATTCCGATTGCGGTTGTGACGGCGATTGCGTTCAGTGAATTATATGGGAAAGAGATTCGTTATTGTTCAGACCGCAAGGAAGAGAAGGATCACGGTGCGGACAAGGGAAGCTTTCTTGGAAGCAAGCTTCAAGATGGTGACCGTGTGGTTATGATTGAGGATGTGACGACTTCCGGGAAGTCGATGGAAGAGACGGTGCCAAAGGTAAGGGGCGCGGCGGATGTAGAGATTTTGGGATTGATGGTGTCACTGAATCGTATGGAAGTCGGACTTGGCGGAAAGATGGGAGCTTTAGATGAGATTCGCGAGAAGTATGGATTTGATGCGAATGCGATTGTATCTATGGCAGATGTGGTAGAGCACCTTTACAACAAAGAGTATAAGGGTGAAGTGTTGATTGATGACACATTAAAAGCTGCGATTGACGCATACTATGAACAATATGGTGTGAAGTAGTAGGAGGCAGAGTGTGGCAGCTAAAAAAAGGAAATCTTATTTTTTCGGAAAACTGATGCTGGTAATCTACATTTTGTTTTTGTTTTATTTTTTGCTGCTTTCTGAGGCCTATGGAAGGACGAATGAGTTGCAGGGTTATCGTTATAATCTCGAATTGTTTAAAGAGATTCGGCGATTCTGGAATTATCGGGAGCAACTTGGCGCATTTGCAACGATAGCGAATTTGTTTGGAAATGTGTTAGTATTTGTGCCGTTTGGATTTTTGTTTCCGACGGCAGGCAAATACCATAGCTTTTTGAAGACAGCTTTTTACAGCTTGGGATTGAGTTTTATTGTGGAGGTTCTTCAGTTGTTTTTTAAACTGGGATGCTTCGATGTGGATGACTTGCTCCTAAATACCATTGGCGGTGTGCTGGGATATTGGGCCTTTTTGGGATTTGACAGGATGAGGAAACGATATGCAAAGAAGACAAGGTGAGCGGGAATACAACAGGGACAAGCGGAACAGAGCGAGACGAAGATATGGGCAGGCACCGTTGAAGCACGCCAAGAAGGGAATTTGGTCGTGTGGGATTGCTGCCCTCGTTTTTGTGCTTCTGTTTGGTATGATACTCTTGGTGTACCAGAGTGCCGGGACAGCCGGAACGCTCTTTGGCGGAGTGGGTTGTGTCTGTGTGATTCTCACAGGAATTGGCATTTATTATGCGGCAAAAGGATTTCGAGAAAGGGAGAAAGATTATCTGACATGTAAGATAGGAATGGCGTGTAACATCATTTTCTTGCTTGCATTTGTGTCAATCTTTTTTAGAGGAGTATTTTCATGAGTGAAAGATATGAATTGAGTTTGGAGCGTATTCGTGCGATTGTGCTGGAGAAGACGGTGGCGCCTCGCTATCGTGACTATTTCCAGACGGTGGCACGTTTTCTCTTGGAGGTAGACGGTGCATTTCGTCGCGTACAAAAGAGGGCGGCAGAAGCCTGTTCTTTGGAGGAATTGCAGGAGGAGAATCGCTCTTTGTATCAGGACGTTTTGGGTGCGAGGTATGAGAGCAGCTATGCGAATCCAAGCTATGCGGTGTCTTTGTTTGGAAAAGAGTTGGGACAGCTTTTGAGCTTTTTGTATACGGAGCTTCGCGGTACAATTGCGTATGCTTATGAAGGGAAAGTAGCGTATCTTACGATTTGCAATGAGTTGTTTATCGAGGTGTATAATTGCTTTGAGGGTGTCAAGGAGCCGGATTATACAGAGCTTTCCCACATTGTATATTGGTACGCAAGTGATTACTGCGACGTGTTTGTGGCAGACCGGATTCGGGAGCAGGTAGACCCAGAGTCAAGCTTTGCAATCGGAATCATTATGGACAGTGATTTGGCAGACCTGCGCTATCTTTACAAATATGGTGAGTATATTTCTGAAAATGAATGGAGGACGGCAGAGTATTTGAACAGTCTTCCGCAGGAGACGATTGACCGTATGGCAGAGGTGTACACAGAAGGGTATCGTATGGGCTTCGTGCATGCGGGGATTGACTTGTCGAAGAAGTCCAGTGTCGATTTGCATTATGTGATTGGATTTGAGCGAGTGCTGAAAAAGGCGATTGCGAATTTTGCCAAGATGGGCTTGAAGCCAACCACCTTCCGTGCGGCGCTTAGTGTGATGACGAGGAGCCCACAGGGCAAGCGCGGGTACTATGGCGGCACACCGAATAAGCAGTATGAGTACGACCACCGCAATGACATAGGTCTTGTTTTAGATAAGAAGTATGTGGAGCGCAAGCTCGATGTGATGAAGAATGCTTATGAGGAGTGTAAGGAGCTGGCGGCAAGCTATGCGGGTCCGGCGGTGATGGAGGTGTTTGGTGAAGAACCATTTTCTCCATTGCAAAAGGAGGAAGCGATTGCGCTCAGCGAGGCACAGGAAGAACTGTCTGTTTTGGAGAGAAGAAAGGCGGTGCAGCTCACCAACCAGTATATTAAGGGTGAGGAGAGAAGCTTTACGATAGTGGCGTACCCGGTGCCGGAGATTGGCGAGTGCTACGAGGAGATTTTCCAAGAGACGATTCGCATCAACACCTTAGATGCAGAGCTCTATGAAAAGGTACAGCAGACCTTGATTGATGTGCTGGATAAGGGGGCGTATGTGCATATCTTGGGTAAGGATGACAATGTGACAGACTTACAGGTGCAATTATACAAGCTCTCAAATCCTGAGAAAGAGACAGTTTTTGAGAACTGTGTTGCGGATGTCAATATTCCGGTGGGTGAGGTGTTTACCAGCCCGGTTTTAGAGGGGACGAAGGGTGTCCTCCACGTGAGCAAGGTATATTTGAATGAGTTGCAGTATCGGGATTTGAAGATTGTGTTTGAGGATGGCAAGATTTCATCGTATCGTTGCGGGAATTTCGAGAGTGAGGAAGAGGGCAAGAAGTATATCAAGAGCAACCTGCTTCAGAATCACGAGACCCTGCCGCTGGGCGAGTTTGCGATTGGCACAAATACGACGGCATATGTGATGGCAAAGAAATATCAGATAGAAGAAAAACTGCCAATCTTGATTGCTGAGAAGATGGGGCCGCATTTTGCAATTGGCGACACCTGTTATAGTTGGAGTGAGGAGAATTGTGTCTACAATCCGAATGGGAAAGAGATTGTGGCGAAGGATAATTCGATTTCGATTCTTCGAAAAGAAGATGTTGCAAAGGCATACTTCCAGTGCCATACGGATATTACCATTCCCTATGAGGAGCTTGCCGAAATTAGCGTAGTGACAGAGGATGGGGAGCGGATTCCTTTACTTTTGGATGGAAAATTTGTGCTTGCAGGGTGTGAAGTGTTAAACGAGCCTCTGGAAAGTTAGAAAACTGCATTTTTTATCCGAACTGGGACGGATAAAGGTTGACATTCTGAGGCGCGATTAGTAAAATGACTTATAAGTGGAAAACTGTACAAATGGAGGAAATGAGATGGATTATAAGAACGCAGGTGTAGATATTGAAGCGGGTTACAAATCCGTAGAACTGATGAAAAAGCACGTACAAGCGACGATGAGACCGGAGGTGTTGACGAATATCGGTGGATTTTCGGGTGCATTCTCGATGGAGAAGATGAAGGGGATGGAAAAGCCGACCCTCGTATCTGGAACTGACGGTGTGGGAACGAAGCTGAAATTGGCTTTCTTGTTGGACAAGCACGATACAATCGGAATCGATTGTGTAGCGATGTGTGTGAATGATATCGCTTGTGCAGGCGGTGAGCCTTTGTTCTTCTTAGATTATATTGCATGTGGAAAGAATGAGCCGGAGAAGATTGCGACGATTGTAAGTGGTGTGGCAGAGGGCTGTATCCAGTCGGGCGCAGCTTTGATTGGTGGAGAGACTGCTGAGATGCCGGGCTTCTACCCAGTTGATGAGTATGACCTTGCAGGATTTGCAGTTGGTGTGGTAGACGAGAAGGATTTGATTACCGGAAAAGATTTAAAGGCCGGAGATGTTTTGATTGGTATGGCATCTTCGGGAGTACATAGTAATGGATTTTCTTTGGTGCGTAAGGTGTTTACGATGACAGAGGAGTCTTTGAACAGAGAGTATGATTCACTGGGTTGTACACTTGGCGAGGCGCTGATTGCCCCGACAAAGATTTATGTAAAGGCACTCCGCACGATTAAGGAAGCGGGTGTGACCATCAAGGCATGCAGCCATATCACAGGCGGCGGCTTCTACGAGAACATTCCGCGTATGTTGAAGGATGATACACACGCAGTTGTCAAGAAAGACAGCTATCCGATTCCGCCAATCTTCAAGATGCTTGCGGTGGATGGTGATATTGATGAGCAGATGATGTACAACACCTTCAATATGGGTCTTGGCATGGTGCTTGCAGTAGATGAGAAGGACGTAGAGAAGACGCTTGCGGCAATTGAAGCAGCAGGAGAAGCCGGTTATGTAGTCGGACATATTGAGGCTGGAGACAAAGGAGTTACTTTATGCTAAAGGTAGTAGTCTTAGTTTCAGGTGGCGGCACGAATCTGCAAGCGATTATTGATGCGGTAGCAGATGGTACGATTACGAACACAGAATTGGTTGGTGTCATCAGTAACAATCCGGGTGTGTATGCATTAGAGCGTGCACAGAAAGCGGGTATTCCGAATCAGTGTATTTCGCCAAAGGACTATGCAGACAGGGCAGCTTTTAATCAAGCTTTGTTGGAGGCAGTACAAGCATATGAAGCAGATTTGATTGTGCTTGCAGGCTTCTTGGTAGTGATTCCGGAGATGATGATTGCAGCATATCGCAATCGCATAATCAATGTGCATCCATCCTTGATTCCGGCATTTTGCGGAACCGGTTTTTATGGCTTGAAGGTACATGAAGCGGCTTTGGAAAAAGGTGTGAAGGTGGTAGGTGCGACGGTGCATTTTGTAGACGAGGGTACGGACACCGGAGCGATTATCTTGCAAAAAGCGGTAGAGGTATGGCAAGGAGATACACCGGAGTTGTTGCAGCGAAGGGTGATGGAGCAGGCAGAGTGGAAGATTTTGCCGAGAGCCATTGACTTGATTGCGAACGACAAGGTAAGTGTCGTGGATGGAAAAGTAAAGATTTGTGAGTAAAAAGAAGTAGTGGTTATTTTTACATAGCCACTACTTATATCATACTAGGAGGAAGCTTATGAAGGTTTTAATTGTTGGAAGCGGCGGTAGAGAGCATGCGATTGCTTGGAGCGTTGCAAAGAGCGAGAAGGTAGATAAGATTTATTGTGCACCGGGAAATGCAGGTATTGCAGAGTATGCAGAGTGTGTTGCAATCGGTGCGATGGAATTTGACAAATTGGTTGCATTTGCAAAAGAGAAGCAGATTGACCTTACCATCATCGGCATGGATGACCCGCTGGTCGGTGGTGTCGTGGATGCGTTTGAAAAAGAGGGCTTGCGTGTATTCGGACCGAGAAAGGATGCAGCAATCCTGGAGGGTTCGAAAGCATTCTCGAAGGATTTGATGAAGAAGTACAACATCCCGACAGCCGCCTATGAGAATTTTGACAATGCGGATGAAGCGTTGGCATATTTAGAGACAGCGAACTTCCCGATTGTGTTGAAGGCAGACGGTCTTGCGCTTGGAAAGGGTGTATTGATTTGCAACAGCTTAGAAGAGGCACAGGAGGGCGTGCGTTCGATTATGCTGGATAAGCAGTTTGGCAGCGCCGGAAATCGTATGGTAATTGAGGAGTTTATGACGGGACGTGAGGTATCTGTACTGTCTTTCGTGGATGGAAAGACGATTAAGACGATGACCTCTGCACAGGATCATAAGCGTGCAAAGGATGGCGATCAAGGTTTGAATACCGGCGGTATGGGTACATTTTCACCGAGCCCATTCTATACAGAAGAAGTGGATGCATTCTGTAAGCAGTATGTATACCAGGCAACGGTCGATGCGATGCGCGCAGAGGGCAGAGAGTTCAAAGGAATTATTTTCTTTGGTTTGATGCTGACACCGAACGGACCGCGCGTGTTAGAGTACAACGCACGTTTTGGTGACCCGGAGGCACAGGTTGTATTGCCACGTATGAAGACAGATATCATAGAAGTGATGGAAGCTTGTGTGAATGGCACGTTAGACCAAGTGGATTTGGAGTTTGAAGACAATGCGGCAGTATGTGTTGTGCTTGCTTCAGACGGATATCCGGTGAAGTACGACAAAGGATTCCCGATTGGCGGCTTGGAAGAGTTCAAAAAACATGACGGATATTACTGCTTCCACGCAGGAACCAAGTTTGACGGAGATACCATCGTGACAAACGGCGGACGCGTGCTCGGCGTCACGGCAAAAGGCAAGGATTTAAAGGAAGCCAGAGCCAATGCATATGCAGCGACAGAATGGGTAAGCTTTGAGAATAAATACAAGAGAAACGATATCGGAAAAGCGATTGATGAAGCTTAAGAAGTGCAAAACGGGACAGGGCTAACTTCAATTTGGGACGTAGTGAAATTCAATTTTACTACGTCCCAAATTGCGTTTTGCGGCGTTGACATCTGTGTGCGAAGTGTTATAATGGTCGTATAACATTACGAATGAAGAGAGGAAATGCTATGCTGATTGAAATCAATTTTAATAGTGAAGAAGCAATTTATATGCAATTGCGCAATCAGATTATTATGGGGATTGCAACTGCTCAGCTTCAAGAGGGGGATTCCCTTCCGTCTGTGAGAAGATTGGCAGAAGAAGTGGGCATCAATATGCATACGGTGAATAAAGCCTACGCAATTCTGCGGCAGGAAGGCTATGTCACGATGGACAGAAGAAGAGGTGCTGTGATTGCATTGGATGTGAACCGCTTGGAGGCATTGGCGGATATGAAGAATCAGCTTCGCGTTGTGCTCGCAAGAGGAAAGTGCAAGAATATTACAAAGGAAGAGGTCTATGGTTTAGTAGATGAGATTTTTGAAGAATATAGATAGAGGATAGTAGTAACAGGAGGATATTTATGCAGAGAGAGTATACGAAACAGGCTGAGCACGTCTTGGCACTTGCCAGAACGTTGGCGAGAAGATTTCATCATCCATATATTGGTACAGAGCATTTGCTGCTTGCGTTGCGCCATGAGTTTACCGGAGTGGCGGGGCAGGTGCTTGCAGCGAATCAGGTTGAGGAAGAAGAACTGAAGAAGTTGATGAATGAATTGATTTCTCCGATACAGGAAGTGAAGATGAAGGTACTGGAATTCAGTCCCCGTCTGGAGTTCCTTTTGGAGAATGCGCAGCAGGAGGCTGTGTTTTTGAAGTCGGAAAAGGTGGGAACGGAGCATATGCTTCTTGCGATGCTGCGGGATGGCGACTGTGTTGCAACACGTATGCTGGTCACCTTGAATATCAATCTGGAAAAGGTGCAGGATGATATTTTAGATACGATAGGCACAGACCCGAAGACGTATTTTGAGGAGAGTGCAGAGGGCGGTCATGTGCAGGGTGGTATGTTAGACCAGTTTGGCACGGATTTGACTGCGCAGGCGGAAGAAGGGAAGCTCGACCCGGTGATCGGACGCGAGGAAGAGACGACGCGTCTGATGCAGATTTTGAGCAGGAGAACGAAGAACAATCCTTGCCTTGTGGGAGAGCCGGGTGTCGGGAAGACGGCAGTCGTTGAAGGTCTTGCGAGGCGAATTGCAGAAGGCACAGTGCCAGAGCATATGAAGAGCAAGCGGATTTTGACCTTAGATTTGTCCGGTATGGTTGCCGGTTCAAAGTACAGAGGGGAATTCGAGGAACGAATGAAGCGGATGCTGCGTGAGGTAAAGGCAGACCCGAACATCATTCTATTTTTGGATGAGATTCACACAATTATCGGCGCAGGAGGTGCAGAGGGCGCACTCGATGCGGCAAATATTTTGAAGCCGTCTATGGCGCGAGGCGAGATTCAGCTCATTGGCGCTACGACTTTGGTGGAGTATCGCAAGCGCATTGAAAAGGACGCGGCGTTGGAACGGCGTTTTCAGCCGATTACTGTAGAGGAGCCGAGTGCAGAGCTTTGCGAGCAGATTCTTGGCGGCTTACAGACGCGGTATGAGCGCCATCACCATGTGAAGATTACAGAAGAGGCGATGAAGGCGGCAGTGGAATTGTCGGCGCGTTATATCAATGCGCGCTATCTGCCGGACAAGGCGATTGACGTGTTGGATGAGGCTTGCTCAAAGGCAAATTTTGCAGGATTGAAGGTGCCGGAGCAATTGTCACAGTTAGAGGAACGCTTGCACGAGTTGGGCGAAGAAAAAGAAGCTTTGATTAAGGAAGGTGCTTTCGCGGAAGCATCTGCACTCCACAAGGAGCAGGAAATGGTTTCTAAAAAGCTTCAGACGATGAAAAAGCGGTTGACAAATAAGCGGGCAAAGGATGTGCCGCAAGTGACTGAGGAAGAGATTGCGGCTGTCATATCTTCTTGGACAAAGATTCCTGTACAGAAGTTGACAGAGTCAGAGAATGCGAAGCTGAAGAAATTAGAGGCAACCCTTCACAAGCGTGTTGTGGGTCAGGAGGAAGCTGTCAGTGCCGTAGCAAGGGCAGTCAAACGTGGTCGTGTGGGACTGAAAAGCCCGCAGCGTCCGATTGGTTCTTTCTTATTTTTAGGGCCTACCGGTGTGGGAAAGACAGAACTCTCGAAGGCGCTAGCGGAGGCGCTGTTTGGAAATGAAGATGCGATGGTGCGTGTCGATATGTCCGAATATATGGAAAAGCACAGTGTTTCAAAGATGATTGGCTCACCTCCGGGATATGTCGGACACGATGATGGTGGGCAGCTCAGCGAGAAAGTGCGGCGTAATCCGTACTCGGTGGTGTTGTTTGATGAGATTGAAAAAGCACACCCGGATGTCTTTAACATTTTGCTTCAGGTTTTGGATGATGGGCATATTACGGATTCACAGGGACGCAAGGTGGACTTTAAGAATACCGTGATTATTATGACGTCCAACGCAGGTGCAAAGGCGATTGTAGAGCCGAAGAAGCTCGGTTTTGCAGCGAAGGAAGACGCTGCCGGTGATTACAAGAAGATGAAGTCGGATGTGATGGAAGAAGTGAAGCGCTTGTTCCGTCCGGAGTTCCTGAACCGTATCGATGAGACGATTGTATTCCATGCACTGTCGGCAGAGCATATGAAGCAGATTGTCGGTTTGTTGTGCCGTGAGCTCACAAAGCGTGCAAAGGAGCAGTTAGAGATTCAGCTTACGATTCGAGATTCGGTGAAGAAGTATATAGTAGAAAAAGGAACAGATGCCAAATACGGCGCAAGGCCGCTTCGACGTGCGATGCAGACGGAGCTGGAGGATAAGATGGCAGAGGCAATCTTGAACGGCGAAATCGGTCGCGGTATGGAAGTGGAGGCAGGCATTTCCAAAGGAAAGCTTGTATTTTACCAGAAGTAGGAGAAAATGAGGAGAACGGGATGGCAAAAGGAAAGAAGACGGTGTTTTTCTGTCAGAACTGTGGACATGAGGAAAACAAATGGCTGGGACAGTGCCCGATGTGCAAGGAGTGGAACACTTTTGTGGAAGAGGCAGTAACGGTTACACAGAGCAGTACCATAAAGAGTGCAAGGGAGGCAGAGCTGCTGTCTCTGAACCACATCCAGACAGACTGTGAGGAGCGCACTTGCACGGGGATTGTAGAACTTGACCGTGTGTTGGGCGGTGGTATCGTACCCGGCTCATTGGTATTGGTAGGTGGAGATCCCGGTATCGGGAAATCTACGCTGCTCTTACAAGTGTGTCAAAGACTTTGTGAAGCAAAGAAACAGGTGCTCTATATTTCGGGCGAGGAATCTTTGAAGCAGATTAAGCTGCGGGCAAATCGAATGGGCGAATTTACCGATGATTTGCTCTTGCTCTGCGAGACTAATCTCTCGGTGATTAAAAATATCATCGAAAAGAGAAAGCCAGAGATGGTTGTAATCGACTCAATCCAGACGATGTATAGTGAGGAGGTGGCTTCTGCACCGGGCAGCGTGTCGCAGGTGCGTGAGTCCACGAATGTATTTATGCAGCTTGCAAAGGGACTGGGGATTTCGATTTTTATCGTGGGTCATGTGACAAAAGAAGGAACCGTTGCAGGGCCGCGTGTGTTGGAGCACATGGTAGATACAGTGTTATATTTTGAAGGAGACCGCCATGCTTCGTATCGCATCTTGCGTGGTGTGAAGAATCGTTTCGGTTCGACGAACGAGATTGGTGTATTTGAGATGCGCCAAAATGGTTTGGTTGAGGTCGAGAATCCGTCGGAGTTTATGCTGAGCGGAAGACCGGAGAATGCCTCCGGCTCTGTGGTGGCATGTTCTATGGAAGGAACACGTCCGATTTTGCTCGAAATACAGGCACTTGTGTGCAACAGCAATTTCGGTATGCCAAGACGAACCGCAGCCGGCACGGATTATAACCGTGTGAATCTTTTGATGGCAGTTTTGGAAAAGCGTGCGGGCTTACATTTGTCTGCATCGGATGCGTATGTGAATATCGCGGGTGGAATTAAGATGAATGAACCTGCCATTGACTTGGGAATTGTGATGGCATTGGTATCCAGCTATAAGAATCGCCCGGTGGATGAAAAGACCATCGTTTTTGGCGAGGTTGGTTTGAGCGGCGAGGTGCGTGCAGTGAGTATGCCGGAGCAGCGCGTGGCAGAGGCAAAGAAGCTTGGGTTTGAAAGGTGTATCATACCGGCAGTTTCTGTGGATGCCGTGAAGAATGTAAAAGGAATACAGATTGTCGGCGTCAAGAGCATTGGAGATGCGATAGGGTTGATATGAAATAGGATTGACTAAAATTGTGAAATTGCATATACTATAAGTGAGCAAGGACATTGCTTTCGGTGAGCTGACACCTTAAAAATCTGACATTTCATCCGTATTTAGAAGGACGGACGGTTGGGGAGCAACGGAAAAACTCCACATTTATTCCGCATTTAGAATGGCGGACGGTTGGCAGACAACAGAAAAATCAGCGATTACAGAAGAGAAGGTTGCCCGAATGGGCAGCCTTTTTGTGTTATGGAGATGATGAAATGAAGTATGATAAAAAACAGGCGCTAAATACTATTGTAAGCACAGCGAAACATTATGATAGGAAATTGAGAGACAAGCACTTTTTGATTTTATTCCGAAGAGAAAATGAAATGGATAGTGTGCAGGTTGGATTTAGAAGTAATCATTTTCTGCATATGACGGGCGTAGAAACGAAACTTACAGCAAAACGATTCTATGAGAGATGTATGAAAGGCAGATTGTCCATATCAGATTTTGAATTAGATACAAAAGGTAGGTCACAGAGAAAACTGGAAGTTTTATCGTATGTTCCGAAACTTTTATATAATCCTTGTATGATAGGAGATTTTATAAAGAGTGGTATATACATTAGGGCGGATTATTTTGTTGGTAATACGAAAGCAGTAGTGAGTGTGGGTTTTCGATTTGGTAAGTAAGTTGATATACCAGTTACTTTGTGTAATGAAGATGTACGCAGATTAGTAAGTCCTACTTGTAAAGTATTGGCCATTTTTTCAAAATCATATAATGAACAAAAGTATAATACGTGTACATACTTATCGAAAGGAATTCAGAGTGATTCGGCTCTACCACAAAAAGTATTTCGTCATAGAAGTATGGAAGAAAGAGTAAAAGTATTTGATGGGAAACTAAATCTTGATGGTGAGGGTGATTGGATTGGAACTAGATAGGATTCTATATGATTAGCTTCTTGTTTTATTTACAAAAATAATTTAAAATTTTTTTAAAAAAGGTGTTGACAAGGACAGAATGGTTGTGGTAGTCTAATAAAGCTGTCGCGAGACAGTAAGGAAGCACGAGAACAGAGTTCTCTCGCTTACGTTT
>JAXJPN010000017.1:0-2004 GCA_036311625.1 Faecalimonas sp. | reverse complement strand
TTTGACATATCAATCAAGGTCTTTACCTGCTCATCCGCATCATAAAGCTCTTTGAGCTCATTGTTCATCTGTAATGCCTTATCCAGCGTCACGCCCAGCTCTTTCGGCACCATCTTGGCAATACTATCCACAAAGGCATACGGCAAATCCATCACACGTCCTACATCGCGAAGTACACCCTTTGCCTGTAAAGTACCAAACGTGACAATCTGGGACACACAGTCTGCGCCATATTTGCGCACCACATAGTCAATGACTTCCTGTCTTCTTTCGAAGCAGAAGTCTACGTCAATATCGGGCATCGACACACGCTCCGGATTCAAGAAACGCTCAAACAGAAGCTGGTACTTCATCGGGTCGATATCTGTAATTGCAAGACAATATGCCACAATACTTCCCGCACCGGAGCCACGTCCCGGTCCTACCATAATATCGTGGTCCTTTGCGTACTTGATAAAATCCCACACAATGAGGAAATAGTCCACATATCCCATCGTCTGAATGACGCCAAGCTCATACTCCAAGCGCTCCACATACGCTTGCTTCGGAGCCTCCCCATAACGTCTGTGCAGTCCTTCAAAACAAAGCTTCTGCAAATACTCACCCGAAGTAAAGCCCTCCGGCACCGTGTATTTCGGGAGCTTTGTCACACCAAACTCAATCTCTACATGACAGCGGTCTGCAATTTTTTGCGTATTCTCCACCGCCTCTGTCGCATATGGAAAAAGGGCTCTCATCTCCTCCTCTGACTTCACATAATACTGTCCGCCTTCGTAGCGCATACGGTTCTCATCCGAAAGCTTCTTACCAGTCTGAATACAAAGCAAAATATCGTGTGGCTTCTCATCCTCTGCATAGGTGTAATGCACGTCATTGGTCGCCACCAGTTCAATTCCCGTCTCCTGTGAAAGACGAAGAAGCTGCTGATTTACCATCCCCTGCTCCGCAAGCCCGTGATCCTGCAATTCCAAAAAGAAGTTATTTTTTCCAAAAATCTCCTCATAACGCTTGGCTACTGCCATCGCTTCCTGATACATCCCACGCTGTAGATTCTTCTGCACCTCACCTGCAAGACAGGCGCTCAGCGCAATCAGACCCTCGTGGTATTCCTCTAAAAGCTCCAAATCCACACGTGGTTTGTAATAGTATCCTTCCACAAAGCCCTTCGATACAATCTTTGTCAGATTCTCGTACCCCTTCTGGTTCTCTGCAAGCAGTACCAAGTGAAAATATCGATCCTCCGACTGTCCCGGCGTCCTGTCAAAACGCGAACCCGATGCCACATAGACCTCACAGCCCAGAATCGGACGAATCCCCGCCGCTTTTGCGGCGCGATAAAAATCAATCACACCATACATCACACCATGATCCGTGATTGCCGCACTCGTCATACCAAGCTCCTTCACTCGCGAAACATATTCTTTTATCTTATTGGAGCCGTCCAAAAGACTGTACTCTGTATGGACGTGTAAATGTGCAAATGACATTACTTTCTCCCTATATTTTCTTCGGCACAATTTAATAGTTATCCGTACTTCGGATTTCACTCATCTATCATAACACATTGTTTTTTATTCATCCATGGAAAACTTCAAAAAGAACTGTCGCACGAAGTTTCTTTCTGTGCATAATTTTCATTATGCGCAGAAACAATACCTTAGCGCGACAGTTCCTTTATCTGCCAGTTTTTCTTACTCCTCGTCGCCGTCTTCTTCATCCGTCCACAAGTCCTCGTAAAACTGTTCTTTTTCCACACTTTCTCTGATTTCTTTATCCCAGTTTTCTTCGTCCCAATTCAAAGCAGTACCACATCGGAAGCAATAATTTGCATCCGAACTATACTTATTCTCCACATTACATACCGGACATCTTCCCCACATTCCAAGCGTAAATGAGTTGGTGTTCAAGCGAATCACTTTCGGCGCTTCACCACGTTCCGCCGCAAGCTTTGCTGACATGCGCTTTCCCCAGTAATAATCTGCCAGAAACGTCTCAATACATTCC
>JAXJPN010000016.1:0-3594 GCA_036311625.1 Faecalimonas sp. | reverse complement strand
TCATACTCTTTTTTGCAAACTTGTGCTAAGATAGCAAGAGAGGTGACAAATATGAGAGATAGATTACGTTCCGTTATGTGGGGAAGATATGGATTTGACCAATTTTCAAGATTTTTAATGGGTGTAGAACTGGTTTTATGTATACTTGGATTCTTTGTTCGCAGCCGCATACTATACACTTGGTGGGTTTTGATTTTTGTTTATGTTTATTATCGAATGTTCTCCAGAAACATCGCAAAGAGACAAGCAGAGAACCAGAAATATTTGCAGCTGAAAGCAAAAGTTATGAATAAATTTCACTCTGAAAAGCGGATGTTCAAACAGCGCAAGACACACCACATTTACAAATGTCCGACTTGCCGCCAAAAGATTCGCATTCCGCGCGGAAAGGGGCGCATCTGCATCACCTGTCCGAAATGTAAGACCGAATTCACAAGGACAAGTTATTGATGAAAACACTTGAGGGTATCCGTTTGGATACCCTCTCTGCATTTCTACTTGTAACCTTGTGCAAATTTTTGCTTTGCATCCTGCATTTTCTTTTCGTCCGCTGCCGGCGTCTCATAATATCCTCTGGTGTGCATCATATTGAACACTTCGTTCTGAATGCTGTGTTCCTGCTCCAAAATCTTTAACATCGTACTTCTCACATCGTTGTGGACACACTCATTTGATGCCATATTGAACAAACCTGTTGTTGCTTTCTGAGCGGAAAGTCCATCGCTCAAAATTTCTTTATCCGTAAATTGTTGCATGCTTTTTCCCTCCTTATTTCAAATACTCATACAGCGCATTATAGTGCCCTTGATGTTGCTCCGAAATTCTTTCATATTTCTGTTTGATTTCCGGGTCCTGTGTCTGTGCTGCCAGCATTTTGAATTTTTTGGTGAGTAATTCTTCGTCTCCGAGCAAATCTCCGATAATGGATAGCTCTTTTTCTGATAATTGTGCCATCTTCTACCTCCTATATTTTCAGTTTTTCACGATTAGTATCTCCGCTTTTTTGCTTAAAATTCTCACAATAAAAAAGGCATAGAATACAATCCATGCCTTTTCCAAATATTTCTAAACTAATTTTCAAGCTGCTCCAATGGTACTAAGTATTGTGCCCTGCGGTTCTCCTGCTCTGCCAAGTATGACTGGTCAGCAGAATCATGCAATTCTTGCAAGTATGCATGATGATTCTTCATAATCTCTTCGTTATTCTTTCCGAGCATCAACATCGCCATACTTGAACACTGGTCTGCTGTACGCTCAAAATAGGTAAGCATATTCATAAAATGTAAACCTGCCTGAATGGAACAAATATTCTTGCAAAGTCTCTCGGTATGACGATTCTTCAGAAGAAGCACCATATCATCAATTACTTCCTCCAAAGGCTCAATACGGCGTGCAATATAATCGCTGTCATTCTCCAATGCTTCTACTGTCAGACGCAAAATCTCTTGTACAGCATCTGAAATAACGGCAAGTTCTTTCATTGCCTCCTTCGAGAAGTCAAGTTCTTCCTCATGAAGCTTCTCTGCAATCTCATCAAAGTTGGAAGCGTAATCGCCGATACGCTCGATGTCTCGAATACACTGCATAAGCATATTAAGTTGACGCTTATCTGCCTCATTGTCAATATTGCCTGACAATTCAATCAAGTAATTATCTGCACTGTCCGTAAAGCAATCTAAGCGAAGTTCCTCAGCTTGAACCTCTTCCGAAACCTTCACACTAAACTTCTTAAACTGTGCAAGGCTTCGTGTCATATTCTCCTTCGCAATCACAGCCATCATCGTTGCAAACTTCGTAACTTCCGTTAATGCAAGCTTCGGCGCAATCATAAGCTTGGAATCCAAAGCCGCAAGCTCTGGATATTGCATCTCATCCGTATCTTTGTCTTTGATAATCGCACAAGCCATCTTCACAAGCAAACCGGTAAACGGCAAAAGCGCAACCGCTGTAATCAAATTAAACAAAGTCTGGAAGTTCGCAATCGCTCCACTGTCTACCGTACTGCCCCACAAGTTCGGGAATCCACCCATATTGCGTATAATGGTCATACCAATCATAAACAAAATCGTACCAATGCTGTTAAAGATAATGTGTACGACTCCTGTACGCTTTGCATCCTTTGAAGTACCGATAGAGCATACCATTGCTGTTGTCACGCAGGTTCCCAAATTGATACCCATAATAATCGGATAGACTGTGTTGAAAGTCATAACGCCTGTAGACGAAAGCGCCTGCAAGATACCAACCATCGCCGAAGAGCTCTGTACGATCACCGTCAATACAAGTCCGACGATAATACCCAAGAACGGCATATCACTAAAACCAGACAACAAATCCTTGAACATCTGCGACTCTGAGAGCGGCTCTACCGCATCTGTCATCAGAATCAAGCCTTCAAACAGGATACCAAAACCAAGCGCAATCAAACCAATATTCTTGCTTGTCTGCTTTTTGATAAACATAATCAAGATGATACCGATAATCAACGCAATCGGTGCTAAGGTCTCCGGTTTGAAGAAATTCAAAACCGATGCACCTGAGGACTCGATATCCATCAGACGAATTAACTGTGCTGTAATCGTCGTTCCGATATTTGCACCAAGCACAATGCTAACAGCTTGTCTTAAGTTTAAGATACCTGCACCAATCAAACCGACTGTCAATACAATGGTTGCTGTCGAACTCTGAATCACTGCGGTTACAAGCGTACCTGTAAGCACCCCTAAAAATGCATTCTGTGTCAGCTTGCCAAGCACGTTCTTTAATGCAGAGCCGGAACTTTGCTTTAATCCGTCTCCCATAATCTCCATTCCATAAAGGAACATTGCCAATCCACCCAAAAGCTTAATGGCTGTAAAAACTGCTTCCATACTCATTCTCCTTTAATACAATTTTAAGATAGATTTTCTTTTATTTCTCTTTCACACAACTCTTATGTTATATGAAAATCACAAATTACGCAAGTATTTTTCCAGTTTTCGACATTTAATGACATTTAATGGATTTGCCAAAACCACGCAAAAAAAGCAGAATGACAGCCTAAGCCCTCCTTCTGCTTTTTTGTACACTTTTTAAAAATTAGTTACCAGCTTGTGCTGCAACTTCTGCCGCAAAATCGTCAACCTTCTTTTCCATACCTTCGCCCACTTCAAAACGAACCACGCTCTTGATTACAAGCGCACTGTTTACAGACTTCAGGTATGCAGCAACCGTCTGCTTTCCATCTTCTGCTCTTACATAAGTCTGGTCTAACAAGCAGATATCCTTTAACTGCTTAGAAACACGACCTTCAATTGCACCGGCAAAAATCTTATTCGCCATAATGTTCTCTTTGTCTGCCATCGCTAAATTTGCAAGAGTAGCTTTTGCTTCTTCTGAAAGGAAGTTGAATAAAAACTTATTATTCTTCTGCTCTTCATAAGTCGCAATATCCTCATCACTCCAAAGCTTATCTGCGCATGCTTTGCTAATCAAATCATTCAAAACAGGTTTCGGAAGATTTGCCGGATCATTCAATGAAGAATCAATTGTAATCTCTCTAATCTTTGCAAGATTAGCTGCGTCAATTTCATCTTTGCTGATATACTCCGGTCT
>JAXJPN010000015.1:0-17798 GCA_036311625.1 Faecalimonas sp. | reverse complement strand
TTCATGAAGATGCAAAGAGTGTATTTCCTGTAAGTATAAGTGAGTTTGATACATCAGTAACAACGCTTAATTGCTTAAATGGTACATTAAAATTTGGTGTTAATAAGTATTGCCACAGGTTCACAGAACATAAGCCAGAGGATATGCTTTCAAAGGTTGCTAATGTGAATTATGTACCAGATGCAAGATGTGAGCGTTGGGAACAATTTGTATCAGATATTATGCAAGGTAGACAGGAACTTATAGATTTCTTGCAGATGTCAGCAGGTTATGCTCTTACAGGTCTTACAAATTATGAGTGCTTTTTTATTCTATATGGCTCTACTACAAGAAATGGCAAGGGTACATTTTGTGAAACGCTTTTACATCTTTTAGGTGACTATGGAAGAACAGCACAGGCAGAAAGTATTGCTTGTAAGTCCTTTTCTAATGGTTCAGCACCTAATGAAGATATAGCAAGATTAAGAGGTGCAAGATTTGTAAATATAAGTGAACCTGCTAAGGACTTATACCTTAATAGTGCTTTGGTAAAAGCTCTTACAGGTAATGATACGATATGTGCAAGATACCTACATCAAAATTCTTTTGAGTATAAGCCACAGTTTAAGATGTTCATAAATACTAACCACTTACCACAAGTGGAAGATGATAGTTTATTTGCATCTGGTAGAGTTAAGCTTATACCATTTGAGAGGCATTTTGAGGCTAATGAGCAAGACACATCATTAAAGGCTAAGTTTAGACAGCAAGATGCAATGAGTGGCATTTTGAATTGGTGTATAGAAGGTCTAGACAAACTAATGCAGGCAGGTGAACTTAGAAGTCCACAAGTTATGGCTGAGGCTGTAGAAGAATACAGGGCAGAGAGTGATACAATTAAGAATTTTATGCAGGATATTCTTATAGCTGATACATACGAAAGAGTTGAAGGAAAATATAACTGTTGCCAAGCAGTTATCTGCGCATACTGCCAGCAGTACGGTGTCGATGATGAAGCCATCTTTCGCCTGACAGAAGGTTTTGGAGGCGGCATGGGTGGTCTGCAGGAGACTTGTGGTGCGGTGACTGGTATGTTTATGGGGATTGGCTTACATAATAGTGCAGGAGATCAGTATCATCCAACGAAGACAAAGGCACAGACCTATGGGGATGTCCGAAATGCAGCAGCAACCTTTGAAAATATCTGCGGTTCACTTAAGTGTCGGGATTTAAAGGCAGTTGTTGACGGCAGACAGCGTGTGAGCTGTGAGCGTTGTGTGGAAACGGCGGCTGAAATCTTAGAGCAATATACCAAGAAAGATTAGACGGGAGATGTATTATGACAAAAGAGCAACTGATGTCCAAAGCAAAAGAGGCAATGCAAAAGGCATATAGTCCTTACTCCGGATATAAGGTTGGAGCAGCACTTCTCTGCAAAGGCGGTGCAATCTATACAGGCTGTAATATTGAAAATGCAAGCTATTCTGCAACGAACTGCGCGGAGCGCACGGCAATATTTAAGGCAATTAGTGAAGGGGAAAAAGAATTTGAAGCCATCGCAATCTGCGGAGGCAAAGAGGGTGTCATATCGGGCGCGTTTCCGCCGTGCGGTGTCTGTCGTCAAGTGATGCGAGAGTTCTGTGACGATACATTTCTTGTCCACATTGCGACAGCCGACGGAATGGAAAGCTATACACTCAAAGACTTACTTCCAATGAGCTTTGCGCCGGAGCACATGGCTACGCCAGAGGATCTTTGAAGATGCCGACATCCGGTGCAAGGTAGGTTAGGATGACAAAGGCAAGGGACATTGCAATTAGCAAGAGAGTTGCAAGTGCAGGCGTGAACCATTTTGTTTTACCAAATACAAGGCGTTCCATCCAAAAGCCGAAAGCAATCCCGATAAAATAGATGACGATGTTTATCGGGTCAATTGTTTTGCCAATGACACCGATATAGGTGTAGAACGCAGTGACGATGAAAGCCATTGCCAAAAAGATTCCCATGGTGCGTGCGGGCAGAAAGTCCGCATTGTCTTTAAAGTTGTGTGAGAGATCCCAGAGTGTCAGCAGTAGCATTGGAAAGAATGCGAGTTTGAGGTGTTCCCAAGTGGATTCATTCACAGGACAGAACATACCGACGATAAAATTTTCACCGGACCAATCATAAGCAAAGTGGCAGAGCACGCCCAAGATGGTCACAAACAGATAGGATACGATGGTATATTTTTTGCTGTACATAGAAGAGCCTCCCAATGCGAAACATACTTATGGTATTAGTATATGCGCAATCGCAGTTGATATGTGGCAGGTGAGAAATGACAGTATATTTATGGATTCAAAAATAAATTATCAGAAAAAATAAAAATATTTCCAAAAATGTATTGACAAATAGAAAATATGTGTTATCATAACAGTATAAAGAAGCTTCGAAAGAGAAGCAAATAAGAGATAGGAGGTACGGACCACCGAAAACGTAATTGAAAAACTCATAATTTAAAGAAAGGCGAGGTTAAGTAAATGTTAGAACCAGCAATGTAAAAAGGAGTATCATTGGAAAGACAATTGATACTCCTTTTTCATGTGTAATTATTCACTATTTCAAATATGCAATCACTTCAACTTCGCACAGAACACCGAGTGGAAGCGCTTCGACTGCGACGCAGCTCCTTGCCGGTTTGTGTGTAAAGTATTCTGCATAAATCGCATTGAATTCTGCGAAGTCCTTGATATCATCCAAAAAACAGGTGGTCTTCACCACGTTCTCGATTCCTGCGCCGGCAGCTTCCAAGATGTGGGAGATATTCTCCATAACCAGTCTTGCCTGTGTCTGCAAATCCTTTCCGATTTCACCGGTAGCCGGGTCTACACCGATTTGTCCCGATGCAAAAAGAAAATCTCCAACCTGTATTGCCTGTGAGTATGGGCCGACTGCCTTTGGCGCACCCTCTGTATAAATTTGTTTCATACTAAAAACCTCCGTTGCTTAATCATTCAATTATCTTTTTTATATCATAGACACAGTGCTTGTAAAAGTCAATTGTTAATTTTTTGCAGGAGATGGAACACTCTGCGACAAAAAGAAAGACTTAGGCTTTTGGGCACGCCCCATAAGGAAGTAATTTCTATGTACAATGACTATAATGACAAATTTATTGCACTGTACAAATCCATTCGTGGTAAATTTTTCGAGAAAATAAAAAATAATTGCGGCGTTGATATCTCCGCATATTATGATGCTTATTATATTTTTGAGAACGAAGAAACAAAGGTTGTAAATGCTTCGCTGAAATGGTGTCCTACTGATAAAGCCGATTTCTTTTTAGAAAGAGCTTCGTATCTTGGATTTAATATAAAGTCAAAAATTTAATGTATTTCATCACAAAGGAGACAGATGAATATGGAGAAATTTTCAAAATTAATGGCAATATTATTGTCAATGATAGTGTTAGTATCTGTTACAGGATGTAGCAATAATATTTCTAATAAAGGCACAACGAACAATAATAATGTATTGCAAAATGAAATGCCTATGGATTCGTATGATGAATATAAGCTAATGAATTATTTGAAATCATCAAAGAAACCAATCATATTATATAATGCAAAAGAAATCTCTAAAGATGCTGAAATTACAGATTTCTATGTTATTCAAGATGGCAAGTGTCAAAAATACCATTATTATTTTACAAACGCAAAAAGACTTGGCGATTTATCAAATATGTCTGATGAAGAAATAATTCAAATGCTTGATTCGGATTATGAAGATAGTATGGAGAAAGCAGAAAATAAGTGGCAGGAAAATATAGAACAAATGATATACATAGCATCGATCCGAAAGATAGCATTTTAAAAGACATCGCTTATGAATATTATAATAATTATTATCAAAGTTTTAAATTATATGATTATGAGTAAAAAACAAGCAAGTGCAGATTGTAAAAATTCTGCACTTGCTTGTTTTATGAGTAAATGATTGTATTTACAATTTCGGTTGCTCTATTTCTAATATTATTCATCTGAGCAACCCACTCCATTTGGTTTTCAGCTTTTAACTGCTCGGTAACACATTCTTGCTCGGCAAGTTGCTTTACCAACCGAAAAAACATCTCTGTCGCTTGCTTGTCGATTTCGGCGAGGTGGCTATTTAACTTTCCGCTTATCAGCAAGTTAGTATAAAGTATCTTACGGTGTTGCTTGAGGTAGCGTAGGTGTCGCTGTCTCCATATCCCTATATGCACAGTTTCTTCTTCGGGGACAGTAATGTTCGGGAGAAGGTAATCTCCGACCTGACGGTATGTACCGCCGTTCTGTTCAAATAATGATTTTTCCATAACGCACACTCCTTATATGATTTTGAAATTCTTGGTCTTTGCATTGCAGATTTTAATGATAAGCTCATCAACTGCATCGGTATATCTGCCTTCCGCAATCAAGCGGTTTCGCATTTCGTTGAGAGCGTTTATCATCGTGCCTTGCTCGTATCTGTCAAATGCTATGTAATACTTCTTTTCTTTCATTGCATTGACCTCCTTACAGCTACATTGTAGCAAAAGGCGGTTTTCTTTACGAATGTGCGGATAATAAGAAAAGAGAGAAACCTGAATATAATCAAGTTTCTCTCTAATTCTTGGGTTTGCCTTTGCCAATGTCGGATAATTTAATGAATTTAGATGTTTTCTAAATAACTTCCTTATCAGACCTTAGCATTTGCCTAAGTCTTTCTTTTTCCTGCGGAAGATGGGACTTGAACCCACACGTGGTAACCCACACTAGAACCTGAATCTAGCTCGTCTGCCATTCCGACACTTCCGCTCGACAAATGACATTCTACCACAGAAAATGCAGATTCGCAAGTCCAAAATACAATATCTTAGAAAAATACATTACTTCCGATAATGGTTCCCGGACGTCCACTGCTTGCAGAACGGAAACTGAGGCAAGAGCCTACGTTATTCTTGCCGGCAAGGGCATCATTCGCAACGTCCACACAGGATTGCTTGACCCCGCGTGCAAGGATGCGGTCGAGTTTACCGTTGGTCGCAGGCGGGAATTGACCGCTCTGGAAAATCACACCCTGCAAGGTGTTCGGGTAGCTGTGATGATTTACCCGATTCATAATGACGGAGGCTACGGCAAGCATACCTTCGTAATGCGTGCTTCCTGCTTCGCATTCAATAATTCCGGCAAAGAGTTCAATATCCGATGCATTAGCAGTGTAATCCACATTCAAATCTTCGCGGTTGTTAGAACCGGTAGAAGTGGTCGGCTTCACCGGCTTTACTTGCTGTGCGAGTTCCTGCTCAGCTTTACGGGCCTCGTCCTTTGCTTTTATCAGTTGCTTTTTGTAGTCGGCAAGTTCACTCGATGTACTGTCAATCTTTGAGGAAATATTACTTTCTTTATATTTTAAGTCTGCCTGTAAATCCTCGAGCGCTGCCTTCTCAGTTGCCAGTTGTGCTTCCTGTTCGGCAATGGTTTCCCGTGTCTTTTGCATCTTTGCCAACTCATCGCGGTCGTATTGGTTTACCATCGCAACGTATTCTGCACGGCTTAAAAAATCTGCCATACTGCTGGAAGCAAACAAAAGCTCCAGTGCGCTCGTATCACCGCTCTCGTAAATGTGCTTGATGCGGAGCTTCATTGCTTCATATTGTGCGTCTTCTTTTCCTTTTGCAATAGCAAGTGCTTCCTGTGTCTCCTCAATGCGGGTACGCATTTTCTGAATCTGTTTGGTAATGGAAGTGGCCTCTTTGGTGAGAGTCTCAAGCTCTTGATTCAAGTCGGACAGTTCATTCTCTAAATCAGAGGTGGTGGCCTCTAAGTCTTTCACACTGTCGGTTGCGTATACCGGGAAAATGCCGGTATACAGGAGAAAACAGGCAAGCAAGAGGGAAAGGACGCGTAGTTTTATCTTGTAATTCTGAATCATCATACAATCCTTTTCTGCTAAAACTCATTTGTTATAAAAAATTCTTTGTAATAGTATACTATAATTTGCGCATTTGTGCAAACTTTGATACAATAGTAAGACGAGTGGCAAAGAAAAGGGAAGATATTTGAGATGAAGCATAAGATTAAGATGGTAGGGTTAGATTTAGACGGAACTCTTCTGACGACAAAAAAAGAATTAAGTACATATAGTAAAGCTGTGCTTGAGGAAGCCATCCGGCAAGGGGTAGCGGTTGTGATTGCGACAGGGCGTCCGATATCTGCGATTGCAAAGGATGTGCTTGCGATAGAGGGCATTCGCTATGCGCTCACTTCTAATGGGGCGAGGATTCTAGATATGGAGACCGGCGAGGTGCTCGTTGAGAGTATGCTTGCGAAGTCAAAGACAGAGGAATTACTTCGCTTATTGGAACATTACGATGCCATTCTGGAGATATTTATTGATGGGGTCAGCTATGTACGCAAGAAAGAGTTTGATTTTGTCTACGATTATTATGATAATCCGAGCGCTGCAAAGTATATGTTGGACACGCGAAATCCGGTGGAAGACTTGTTCGTGGTTCTTTCTGAAAAGGGAAAGGCTGTGGATAAGGTGCATTGCATCTTTAAGCATATGGAGGAACAGCGTGAAGCGACAGCTCTTCTGCGGGAGGTGGAAGGCATTGTCGCAGAGAGTTCTTACGGATTTAACATTGAGATTAACAAGGCAGGTACGGACAAGGGCATCGGACTTTTGCGCTTAGGTGAGGCGCTTGGCATCCGGCAGGAGGAGATTATGGCTTGCGGGGATGCGATGAATGATTATGAGATGCTAAAGGCAGTCGGCTTCGCTGTTGCGATGGACAATGCGGTGCCAAAGGTAAAAGAACTTGCAGATTATGTGACAGCTTCCAATGATGAGGATGGTGTGGCAAAGGCAATCGAGAGATTTGTATTAGATTTTGAGGAGAGATAGAAAGGGGACAGAGCGATGCTAGAGATGTTAAAAGTGATTTTGTTAGGGATTGTAGAGGGAATTACCGAGTGGCTCCCGATTAGCAGTACGGGCCATTTGATTTTGGTAGATGAATTTGTGAAGCTAGATGCCAGTGACGCCTTTAAGGAGATGTTTAACGTGGTTGTTCAGCTTGGAGCGATATTGGCGGTGGTTGTGCTGTATTTCCACAAGCTCAATCCGTTTTCGCCAAAGAAGGAGGTGCAGGAGAAGAAGCAGACGATGGACTTGTGGTTCAAGGTGATTGTAGCCTGTCTTCCGGCGGCTGTTTTAGGTCTCTTGTTTGATGATTGGATGGAAGAGTATCTGCACAATTATGTGGTTGTGTCGTTGATGTTGATTTTGTATGGTGTCCTCTTTCTTATTGTTGAGAATTGGAATAAGAAAAAGACGCCAAAGGTGACGAGCTTAGCAGATTTAAGCTACAAGACGGCGCTGTTAATCGGTGTATTTCAGGTGCTTTCACTCGTTCCGGGAACCTCGCGTTCCGGCGCGACGATACTTGGCGCTCTCTTGATTGGTGTATCGCGCTATGTAGCAGCAGAGTTTACCTTTTTCTTGGCGATTCCGGTTATGTTTGGCGCAAGCGGGTTAAAGGTTGTAAAATTCCTTGCTGAGGGCGGCGGATTTACAGGAACGGAGGCGGCGATGTTGCTTGTAGGTTGCTTGGTAGCCTTCGTTGTGTCGATTTTGGCAATCAAGTTCCTGATGGGTTATATCAAGAAGAATGACTTTAAGGTGTTTGGATATTACCGCATTGTACTTGGTATTTTGGTGCTGGCTGTTTTTGCACTATTGGGATAAATACGTTTTGGAAGGATAGAAGGATGAAGAAAAAAAAGCTTACTGTGCATTGTGCTACTGATTTTGTGCGCATTTTCCATAACGGCTTGTGGAGAAAAGCAGACAAGAGCGGAAGTGCTCGGAATCAATCTCACGGATGAGGACTATGCGTTTGGTGTAGATAAGACGCAACCCGAGTTGTTGGAGGAAGTGAACACCATTCTCGCCGAGATGAAAGAAGACGGAAGTTTAGAGAAGATTTACAACAATCATTTTGGAGATGGCAAGCCGCAAGCGATTGTGTCTGCCTCAAAAGATACATCTAAAGAACAACTGGTAGTGGCAACCAATGCTGCTTTTCGTCCATTTGAATATATGGAAGGCGAGCATTTTTACGGAATTGATATGGAGATTGCAAAGTACCTTGCAGACCGTATGGGCAAGGAGCTGGTAATCCAGCATATGGATTTTGAGGCGGTATGTCTCGCTGTAGGACAGCAGAAGTGTGACATTGCGATGGCTGGCCTTACGGTGAATGAGAAGAGAAAGGAATTGGTTACATTCTCAGAGCCATATTATGTTGCTTCACAGAGGTTGGTTGTTCCGAGTAATGATAGGCTGTTCAAGGATTGTGAGACGAAAGAGCAAGTGCTACAGGTATTAGATGGTCTACATAAGGACACAATTATAGGCGTACAAGGCGGAACGACCGGACAGTTTTTTGTAGAAGGTGATGCGGATTGGGATTTTACAGGATTTCCTGTGACTTGTAAGATTTACAAAAATGGTGCACTTGCGGTGCAAGATATGCTCAATGAGAACATTCAATATGTTGTTCTTGATGCGGTTCCGGCAGAGTCTGTTGCGGAGATGATTAACGAACGGAATGGAAGCTTTGAAAAGAAGCTGGAAAGCTTTTGGGATGTTTTCTGGGGTGCAAAGGGCTATGTGAAGGTTGTAGAAGGTCTACAGAACACCTTAATCATTGCCGTTTTAGGTATGCTGATTGGAATTTTGCTCGGAACTCTGATTGCGACAGCACGGGTACTTCCACAATATAGATTACTCCCAAGAATTTTAAATGCAATCTGTAGCTTTTATGTGACAGTCTTTCGCGGCACACCGATGGTAGTACAGTTGTTGGTATTTTATTATGTGTTCTTTCCTTTGCTTGGAGCGCACATTACCGGTGTGCAGGTTTCGGTATTGGTGTTTGGCCTAAATAGTGGAGCCTATATTTCTGAGATTATGCGAAGTGGAATTGAGTCTGTAGATAAGGGACAGATGGAGGCCGGACGGGCAGTTGGCTTGAGCTTTGGAACCAGTATGGTTAAGATTGTGATTCCACAGGCGGTTAAGAATATTTTGCCTACATTGGGAAATGAATTTATTAGCTTAATTAAAGAAACTTCCGTTGTAAGTTTGGTGGGCGCTGCGGACCTTTATGTAGCATTTAATACTATCGGAAGTAACAATTATGAATTTATGGTACCGTTCCTGGTAATGGCGTTTGTGTACATTATCTTGGTGTTGGTGATTTCGCTGTTGATTAAATGGATGGAAAGGAGCTTGAGGAAGAGTGATAGACGTAATTGATCTGAAAAAAAGCTTTGGCGAGCTCGAAGTTCTGCGCGGCATTGATGTCAGTATCAACAAAGGAGATATTGTGGCAGTAATTGGCCCTTCCGGTTCCGGGAAAAGCACGTTTTTGCGTTGCCTCAATTGTATGGAAGACCCGACCAGCGGCAGTATTATTTTCAATGGAGTAGATATTGCCGATATGAAGGTGGATATCAACAAACACCGTCGTCATATGGGAATGGTGTTTCAGCATTTCAATTTGTTCAACAATAAGACGGTGCTCCAGAATATTATGCTGGCTCCGGTGTATTTGAGATGTAAGGATTTGAAGGCCCAGAAGCGGAAGAATGCTTGGAATCGCATACACAATCTCTTTTGCAAAAGTAAGCGGGAAAGTATTCCGATTACGCAGACAAAAGAGCAGATTCAGCAGGAATGCAAAGAGCAGGCGCTGGCCTTGCTCAAGCGAATTGGTTTGGAGGAGAAGGCAGATACATATCCATCGACTTTGTCGGGCGGTCAGAAACAGAGAATTGCGATTGTTCGTTCGCTTGCAATGGACCCAGATGTGATTTTGTTTGATGAGCCGACTTCAGCACTTGACCCGGAGATGGTAGGCGAGGTTTTGGAATTGATGAAGGAGCTTGCAAACGAAGGGATGACGATGGTTGTGGTGACACATGAGATGGGATTTGCCAGAGAGGTTGCAAACCGTGTTATCTTTATGGATGAGGGTGTGATTAAGGAGAGTAATACACCGCAGGAATTCTTTGCACATCCAAAGGAGCCAAGATTACAGGAGTTTTTATCCAAAGTATTATAGAGATTGTTTTTTGGGAGTAGGAAGATGCAAGAGAATCAAAATCTTCAAGAATTGGCGATGCCGCTCGTGGAGTGGTATCGTGGGCAGAAGCGGGATTTGCCTTGGAGAAAGCATGTGACGGCGTACCGTGTCTGGGTATCCGAGATTATGCTGCAGCAGACGAGGGTAGAGGCAGTCAAGCCATACTATGCCCGCTTTTTGGAGACGTTTCCCGGTGTGGAAGAATTGGCAAATGCCGATGAGGAACTTCTTTTAAAAATGTGGGAAGGACTTGGGTATTACAATCGCGTGCGCAATATGCAAAAGGCGGCACAGCAGATTGTGACGCAGTACGCAGGTGAATTTCCGCAGGATTACGAGGAGATACGTGGACTTACCGGAATTGGCAATTATACGGCAGGAGCGATTGCATCCTTTGCTTTTGGGATTCCAAAGCCGGCAGTAGATGGGAATGTATTGCGCGTGGTTTCGCGCTTGTCGGCAAGCTATGAGGATATTATGAAAGCCAGTGTGCGCAAGAAGGTTGAAGAAGAACTGGAAAAAGTGATTCCAAAAGACGCGGCAAGCGACTTTAATCAAGGCCTGATTGAACTTGGTGCTATGGTGTGTGTGCCAAATGCCGCACCGAAGTGCGAATTGTGTCCGGTAGCACATCTGTGTAAGGCGCATCAAAAGGGCGTTGAGAGTGAGCTCCCGATTCGAAGCAAGACGAAGGCCCGGCGAATCGAAGACCGGACGGTTTTGCTTTTTCAGGACGGAGAGCATATAGCGATTCGCAAGCGTCCTGCAAAGGGCTTGCTTGCAGGCCTATATGAATTTCCGAATTTAGAGGGAAGGCTTTCCGAAGATGAGGTGCTTGCATACAGCAGAGAGATTGGACTTGCACCCCTGCATATTCAAAGGCTTGCGGATGCAAAGCATATTTTCAGCCATGTAGAATGGCATATGACAGCTTATCGCATTCGCGTGGATGAATTGGAAAAGTCGTGTACGGAGCCGATGATCTTCGTGCGACCGGAGGAGATAGAGAACGTGTATCCTATCCCCTCCGCATTTGAAGCTTATAGGTAAGAAAGTAAATCGGAATCGCCAGAAGGAAGGCGCCGATGACATCGATAACCGAGTGTTGTTTTAAAAATACAGTGGACAGGATGATGAGAATCGCAAGTGTCAAGGCACTGGTGCGAATCCAAAGCTTGTCCGCTAATTTTTTGCTCCGCCAGATGCCGATGGCAATTCCGATGGAGTTATAGACATGCAGACTTGGAAATACATTGGTCGGCGTGTCTGTCTCATATAGGCGCTGTACCAGCGTGGTGCAAAAATTGTCACGCACAAACGCGGTCGGGCGCAAGGGCTGTCCGTTCGGGTACAGGGCAGAAATAATTAGAAAAATGGTCATCCCTGCAATCAGAAATGCAGCCAGACGGTAATATTCTTTCACATCCGTAAAAAAGAGAAGCAGGATGCCTGCTGCCACAAACGGAAACCACAGCAAGTAGGGAAGAATAAAGTATTCGATAAACGGAATCTGATCATCCAGCGCAGTGTAGATGATGTGGTAATCATCGGTAATATGTTTTTCTAAGTACACAAAGCAAGGGAAATAAAACAGTGCATAGACTGCCACCCAAGCATGTTTATATTTATTTATAAAAGATTTCAATCAGTCACCTTCTCTCCTTATGGAATCATCACGCGGAGCTTGGATTTCAAACAGCGCGCTTTGATATGATTTTGTAAAAAAATTGGTTCGCCATCGGTATGTACAGGCAGTGCTTTTTCGGATTCAATCTCAATCTGCTCGCAACGCAAAAGTGTGACGCCCTGAAAACCGGTATGCAGTCCGAAGAGGGCAAGCGGAAGCAGACAAAGCACCTTCAGCTTGCTCACATTGGAGGCTACGAGTATATCCAGCTTATCATCGTCGTTCTTTGCCTTTGGGCAGAACTTCACGCCGCCGCCTTCGTAGGGGCTGTTCATAATTGCCACAAAAAAGGTCTTCTCGAAACGCAGTTTCTGGTGCTGGTTCACAGTTAATTTTACGGTACAAGGTTTGGCAAGTAACAGACGATGCAGTGCGATACACACATAGGTCAGCTTGCCGAGCTTTAATTTGTTTAAGACAAATTTTAAGCGCGAGACCGCCGATTCGTGACAAATGTCTGCGTCAAATCCAAAGCCGGTGCTGACAGCAAAACGGCGCTTCTTTCCTTTGTAGGATAATTCTCCAATGTTAATCGCCTTTGTGCGGCTCTTCTTTAATAGATAGGAGAGTGCTGTGTCGGGATCTGACGGAAGCTTCATGCCGCGTGCAAAATCGTTGCCCGAGCCAATGGGAATATAGCCAAAGCGGATTTTTGAAAAATCAGAAATACCATTGACAACTTCGTTGACAGTTCCGTCTCCGCCGAGCGCAATCAGGGTGTGTGCCTCTCCGTCTGCTGTGAGCTCTGCGACAAGTGCGGTGGCGTGCTTTTGGTATTTGGTAAAGTGTACTTCATAAGAAACTTTTTTCTGCTTTAAAAGTGCTTCTAACTCGTCCCACACCTTCTGTCCCATTCCGGATCTGGCATGAGGATTGACGATAAAGGTATACATTTGGCTTCCTCCAAAGTGTTCTTTTGTATTCTTTTTCATTATAAAACGGAACACGGGGCTTTTCAAGCTTGTTCTTGTGGGAAAAAGCAACATTTGTGTTAAAAAAAGACAACAAAATGACATTGACGTATGTGCTTAGAAAGGCTAAAATAAAACTGGTAGTATTTGTAAAAAAGAGAAGGAGCGGGAAGAACATTGAAAGAAAAATTGATTGCAAAATTTAAAGAGATTTATGGGGCAGAGGGAGAGATTCGTACATACTTTGCACCGGGACGTGTAAATTTGATTGGTGAACATACAGATTACAATGGCGGACATGTATTTCCATGTGCGTTGACATTGGGAACTTACGGACTTGCAAGAAAAAGAGACGACAGAAAGCTGCGCTTTTTCTCCGTGAATTTTGAGAGATTTGGGATTGTCGAGACAGACTTAGACGACCTTACTCCATACAAGGAAGCGAATTGGACGAATTACCCGAAGGGCGTGATGTGGGCATTTGAAGAAAGAGGTATGAAGCTTCCGGCAGGTCTTGATATTTTGATTTACGGAAATATTCCGAATGGCTCCGGACTTTCGTCATCTGCTTCTTTAGAAGTGCTGACAGGTGTAATTTTGAAGGATATGTTTGGTTTTGATGTATCTATGGTAGAGCTTGCACAGATTGGTCAGTATTCGGAGAATAACTTTAACGGCTGTAATTGTGGTATTATGGACCAGTTTGCAAGTGCGATGGGTAAGAAAGACCACGCAATCTTCTTAGATACGAATACCTTGCAGTATGAGTATGCGCCGGTTGTTTTGGAGGATGCAAAGATTGTTATCATTAACAGCAAGGTAAAGCATAGCCTTGTAGATTCGGCATACAATGACCGTAGGAATGAATGCGAGACTGCGCTGAAAGAGTTACAGACAGTTGTAGATATTGCGACTTTGGGAGATTTAACTGAGGAGGAATTTGAGGCGAATAAAGATGCTATCAAGTCCGAAATTCGTCAGAAGCGTGCAAAGCATGCGGTATACGAGAATCAGAGAACGATTCGCGCAGTGGCAGCTTTAAAGGAGAATGACGTGGAGACTTTTGGAAAGTTGATGAATGCGTCGCACACTTCGCTTCGCGATGATTACGAAGTATCTTGCGAAGAGATTGATATTCTGGTAGACCTTGCATGGAAGACGGACGGTGTGATTGGTTCGCGTATTACCGGAGGCGGCTTCGGAGGCTGTACAGTAAGTATCGTAAAGAACGAGGCTGTGGATGCTTTTGTAGAGACGATTGGCGAGGCATACAAGGAGGCAGTTGGACACGAGGCAGAGTTCTATGTAGTAGACATCGGAGATGGCGCAGGAATTTGGAACTAGGATAGGAGAAAGAGATGTTTTTTGAGAATATAAAGAAATTAGTACAATATGGAATGGATACGGGCTTGACTCCGGCGTGTGAGCGTATTTATACGACGAATTTGCTGTTGGATTTGTTTCAAGAAGACAGCTATGAGGAGGTAGAGCTTGACGGACAGGAGATTGTGTTGGAGGAGGTGTTGAAGGCACTTTTGGACGAGGCTGTGGCAAGAGGAATCATCGAGGACAGCATTGTGTACCGCGATTTGTTTGACACGAAGCTGATGAATTGCCTGATGCCAAGACCGGCACAGGTGCAGGCAGCGTTTAAGGAAAAGTATCAGAGCTCGCCGGTAGAAGCAACCGACTATTTTTATAAGCTGAGTCAGGACAGCGACTATATTCGTCGCTACCGTGTCAAGAAGGACCGCAAATGGAAGGTTGACAGTCCTTATGGAGAGATTGATATCACCATTAACCTTTCAAAGCCGGAGAAGGATCCGAAGGCGATTGCGGCAGCGAAGCTTGCAAAGCAGAGCAGCTATCCGAAGTGCCTGCTGTGTGTGGAGAATGAAGGTTATGCAGGGCGCGTGAATCATCCGGCGAGGGAGAATCACCGCATTATGCCGATTACGGTGAATGACAGTGCATGGGGCTTCCAGTATTCGCCTTATGTATATTACAATGAGCACTGTATCGTGTTTAACGGTGAGCATACACCGATGAAGATTGAAAAGGCTACCTATGTGAAGTTGTTTGACTTTGTGAAGCTTTTCCCACACTACTTTTTGGGTTCGAATGCGGATTTGCCCATCGTTGGCGGTTCGATTTTGAGCCATGACCATTTTCAGGGTGGACATTACACTTTCGCGATGGCAAAGGCGCCGATGGAAGAGAAGTTTACCATCAAGGGCTTTGAGGATGTGGAAGTTGGCATTGTAAGATGGCCGCTCTCGGTACTGCGCTTGCGCGGCACAGATGAGACTCGCTTGATTGAATTGGGTGCGCATGTATTGGATGCTTGGAGAGGATATACGGACGAGGCAGCGTTTGTCTTTGCAGAGACGGACGGAGAACCACACAATACGATTACACCGATTGCAAGAAAAGTGGGAGATACCTATGAACTGGATTTGGCTCTTCGCAACAACATTACGACAGAGGAGCATCCGCTTGGAGTATACCATCCGCACAGTGAGCGTCATCATATTAAGAAGGAGAACATTGGTCTTATCGAAGTGATGGGTCTTGCGGTGCTTCCGGCGCGTTTGAAGGATGAGATGGAGGTATTGGCAGATGCACTTGTGAGTGGAAAAGACATCCGCAGCAATGAGCAGATAGCAAAGCATGCAGAATGGGCAGAGGGACTGCTTGCAAAGTATGATGCGATTACAGAAGAGAATGTGATGCAGATTTTGGAGCAGGAAGTCGGCAAGGTGTTTGTGCAGGTATTAGAGGATGCGGGTGTGTTTAAGTGTACAGCAGAAGGACGCGAGGCATTCCGCAGATTTATCGGCACTTTATAGAGGCGTAGCGTTTAGGAGGAAAGTATGAAAAAGACAGCTTTTGGAACAGGGAAGAATGGGGAGGCGGCAAGCCTCTACCGCATTGAAAATCAGAACGGCATGGTGGCAGAAATCACAGATTTTGGAGCGACGCTTTACTCGCTTTATGTGCCGGACAAGGCTGGGAAGCCTTGTGACGTTGTGCTTGGCTGTGATACACCATCTGAATATATGCGTGTGAGTGCAGGCTTTGGTGCGACCATTGGGAGAAATGGCAATCGAATCGGCAATGCCTCATTTACACTGAATGGAAAAGAATATCAGTTAGATAAGAACAACAATGGCAACAATTTACACAGTGGGATTGAGTATTATCATTTCCGTATTTGGGAAGTGAAAGAAGTGACGGAAAATAGCATTACCTTCTTTTTGCACAGTCCAGATGGAGATCAGGGGTATCCGGGTACATTTGACGTGAAAGTGACTTATACCTTGACTGAGGATAATGCGCTCCAGATTGATTATTACGGCATCTCAGATGCAGATACGATTGCAAATATGACCAATCACAGTTACTTTAATCTGAATGGACACGATTCCGGCAATATCTGCGGACACACGTTGTGGATGGATGCAGATGCCTTTACGGCGACTGATGCAGAGTTGATTCCGACAGGGGAGCTTGCTTTGGTGGAAGGTACCCCGATGGATTTCCGTGTGAAGAAGACGGTAGGAGCGGATATGGATGCCGATTATGAAGCATTGAAAATAGGCGGTGGCTATGACCACAACTGGTGCCTCAATAATGACGGCAAATATGCGAAAGTGGTAGAGATTACCGGTGAGAAGAGCGGGATTACGATGGAAGTATATACAGACCTTCCGGGTGTGCAGATTTATGCGGGGAATGGTCTGGGAGATACGCCGGGAAAACGCGGCGCTGTGTACCAGAAGAATGCGGGTATTTGCTTTGAGACCCAGCACTATCCAGATGCGATTCATCATGAGAATTTCCCAAGCCCGATTTGTAAGGCAGGAGAGGTGTACCGGACAAGAACGAGTTATCGTTTCTTGTAGGAACAGTAGAAGTTATGAATAAAAAGAGGCTGTTGCAAAATGGCAAGTAAGCCGCACAGGAACCCGGAGGGCAGCAAAACGCGTGCCTTTACGGGTTCCTTTTCTGTTATCTGCAATCTTCGTGCTATTTTCAAGAGATACTTTTTCAAAAAAGCATCTAACAAAAAGTTGTCTGAGCAAGCACGATGTTTCACTAAATAGAGATGCACGCAAAATACAGGCTCAAGATTGTGGAAAGTCTAAGCGACTTCTTTTGAAGATGTCATTTGACAATCGCTCACCAAACTCGCACAGCTCAAACAGTGATGAGCGATTGTCCATTTTTCAAAGTGAAGTCGCAAGACTTTCCATACAATCTTTCGAAGATTTTTTGTGCACCTCTATTGTGTGAAACATCTTGTTTGTGAGTTCCTTTTTGTTGGATGAAATCACTTCTTGAAAAAGTATCTCTTAGAAAATACAGAAGATGAAGCCCTAACAGAAAAGGAACCCGTAAAGGCACGCGTTTTGCTGCCCTCCGAGTTCCTGTGCGGCTTACTTGCCATTTTGCAACAGCCTCTTTTTTATAAATGGAGCATTGCAAACAGCGGACGAACACCTCACCGTCCTCAGCACTGCTAACATCTGACAGTGTAATTGTCCTACTGTCCGTGCTGAAGTTGTAGTTGATTTTGCCCGTACCGTCATCATACAGGAATATTGAATTGACAAAGGTTGCTATAATCTGCTTTTGGCACTCTCTGTCTGTGTAATCCATATCTCTGAATTGACGGAAAAAGAAATCTACATACTCCCTTGTTATGTGGAAGCCTCTTGCTATCTCCCTATCTGCAATAGCAGTTACAAGCTCTTTCTGCTGAGCCTCTAACTCTTTCATACGCCTTTTGGTGGTATCGTTTATAATACCAGCTTCAATGGCCTTGACTAAGTTCTCTATTGCAAACTCTACTTGTTCTAACTGACGTTGGAGTGCATTTAGCTCCTCTTGGCTTTCGTCTTGAGATTGGTAATACTGCCATGTGTTCTCAATAAGAAATTCCATAAGTTCATCATCTTGCAAAAGCTCAATAGTGGCGTTTAGGACAGCCGCCTCTATAACCTCCTGCCGAACGTTCTTTTTATCACAGTCCCTAAAACGCTTTTTCTTTGAGCAAGTGTAATAG
>JAXJPN010000014.1:0-11780 GCA_036311625.1 Faecalimonas sp. | reverse complement strand
GATGTATGAGAGAGTGTGGCCGCCTCTGTTTTTGTAAAATAAAAGCGCCGAAAGAAAAAACTGCAAAGTATGGGAGACAAAAATAAAATCAGCAGGGTGGGGAGAAGGAGTGCCTCCTCCTTTAAATTTTGTAAGACCAGATAGCTGGTGAGAAAAGCAGGGCTTGTATTATTGCAGAAGGAGAGCAGATAATTTCCTTCCTTTTCGCTGATTCGATGGCTGCGCACAAGGTCTGCACTTACTTTTGCGCCAATCGGATATCCGCATAAGAAGCCGGCAAGAATTGCAAAGCTTCCATCTGGTGACACGCGGAAGATTCGCTGCAAAAATGGTCCGCTAAAGCGGGAAATATAGCTAATCGAATTTGTTTGAATCAAAAGATTTGTCGCAATCAAGTATGGAAGCAGGGTGGGAAGTACAATCTGAAACCAGAGTAGTAGGCCGCTTGTAGCGCCAGATACGGTTTCTTTAGGAAAACATAGCAGTACAAAGAAAAAAGCAATACTGATACCGGCGGATAAAATTTGTCTCATTGGCACCTCCGAAGAAATCCTCATACAAGTTGTTTCATTATATGGTCGTTGGAAGAAACTTATGCGATGGAGCATATAGTAAAAGAAAAAGGATTTTTATGAAACGTAGAGAATTATACAACTTGTTTTTGCTGGTTTTGATAGCGGTTCTATTTACCGAAGTCTGGATTACAAAGCTGGTATCAGATAGTAAGCTCCAACGCTTGGATGAAAAAACGGTGCAGACGCAGGAATACCGAGATATGGAGATTGGGGAGGAGATGCTGGCTTATATTCTGGGGAAAGAAGAGCTGGGTGTAGATGTGGGACTGTATTTGTTAGAGAGCAGATTTGGCTACCAGAAATTTCCATATGCATATTCGAAAGGCTCCTTCTTAGAGTTGCAAAAGAAGTGGAAAAACCAGCGGAATTGGAGACTATATCGGGATTACAATCGAGCCATTTGGGATGACTTGCAGTATTTTCCGGTTGCAGAATTCACCGATGATAAGACTTTAACAGTCAGCTTTGGAAATAGTTGGCGGGCAGAGCGCAACTATGGAGGGAAGCGTTTCCATGAGGGTACGGATATTATGGCGAGTAAAAATGTTGCAGGGATTTACCCGATTGTCAGTATGACGGATGGGATTGTGCGCAGCAAAGGTTGGCTCGAAAAAGGTGGATATCGTATTGGGATTGAAGCACCGTCAGGGGCATATTTTTATTATGCTCATTTGCATTCCTATGCGAGCCTTGAAATCGGGGATGAGGTGCAGGCGGGAGAGCTTCTGGGATTTATGGGCGATAGTGGATATGGTGTGGAAGGTACGACAGGAAAGTTCCCGGTGCATTTGCACTTGGGCGTATATATTTACCCGGAAAAGCAGGAAATGAGTATCAATCCATATTGGCTTTTGCGATATCTGGAAAATTGCAGGGTAAAATGTAGTTCTAAGAATCTTTCCTATGGTGATATCCGCTGAATTGTGTTATACTGAGATGGATATTGGGCACGGAGGCGAAAGACATGGAATTACCATTGAAATTTGTAGAAAAAATGCAAGGTTTATTGGGCGATGAGTTTGCGGATTACATCAAATGTTATGATGAGACGCGGCTTTATGGTCTACGTGTCAATACAAAGAAAATCAGTGTCGAAGAATTCCAAAAGATTTGTCCTTTTGAGATTACCCCCATTTCTTGGATTGAGAATGGATTTTATTACGATGGCGAGAAGGTGCAGGCAGCGAAACACCCGTACTATTTTGCCGGGCTGTATTATCTGCAAGAACCGAGTGCGATGACACCGGCAAATCGCTTGCCGATTGAGCCGGGTGACAAGGTCTTGGATGTGTGTGCGGCGCCGGGCGGAAAAGCGACGGAGCTTGGTGCAAAGTTGCAGGGCGAAGGCGTTCTTGTTGCAAATGACATTAGTAACTCGAGGGCGAAGGGACTTTTGAAAAATATTGAGTTGTTTGGTATCGGAAATGTTCTGGTATTAAGTGAGGAGCCGGGAAAGCTGGAAGAGTATTTTCCAGAGTATTTTGACAAGATTTTGATAGATGCGCCTTGTTCAGGCGAGGGGATGTTTCGGAAGGATAAAAAGATGGTGAAGGCTTGGGAAGAGCATGGACCGGCGTTTTTTGCAAAGTTACAGCGCAGCATTGTGACGCAGGCGGCGCGTATGCTAAAGCCGGGCGGTATGCTTTTGTATTCCACCTGTACCTTTGACCCAAAGGAGAATGAACAGACAATCGAGCATCTTTTAGAGGAATTCCCGGAATTTGTGATTCGTGAGATTCGTCCGTATGAGGGCTTTGCCTGTGGAATGCCGGAGGTGACGGCCTCAAAAGATACCAATTTTAAAAAGACGGTACGTATCTGGCCACACAAGATGCACGGTGAGGGGCATTACGTGGCACTTTTGCAGAAAGGGGAAGCGGCTTGCGAACCGAAAGCAAAAGTGGAAAAGGGATATAGCGGCAAGGTGCCGGAGGAATTGCAGGACTTTTTCAAGGATGTGACTTGGAAGATGGATTGGAGCCGTTTGGAGATTTACAGCGAAAAGGTGTATTATATGCCGAAGGAGATTCCGAATGTGAAGGGAATTCGCTTTTTGCGCACAGGACTTTATCTCGGGGATTTGAAAAAGAATCGCTTTGAGCCGAGCCAGTCGCTTGCGATGTGCCTCAAGCGAGAGGAATATGCGCATACTGTGAATTTTACCGCAGAGGATGAACGTGTCGTGAAGTATTTGAAAGGAGAGACACTAGAGGTCTCAGATTTGGTGAATGTGAAGGCAAAGGGCTGGCAACTTGTTCTGGTGGATGGATATCCGCTCGGCTGGGGTAAGCTTGCAAATGGAACTTTAAAGAATAAATATTTGGCAGGATGGAGATGGCAGTCGGCATGATGCGTTTGGACAAGTATTTGGCGGAGATGGGCGTGGGCACCCGCAGTGAGGTGAAGAAAGCAATTCGGCAAGGCAAAGTAAAAGTGGATGGGCTTGTCGAAAAGAACCCTGAGACAAAGTTCGATCCAAAAGGCAAGTCAGTTACTTATCTTGATAAGCCGGTTGCTTATGTGGAATTCGAATATTATATGCTAAACAAGCCTGCCGGTGTGATTTCGGCTGTGACAGATGCCAATGAGCGCACAGTGGTGGATTTGATTGACAGCAAGACGCGGAAGGATTTGTTCCCGGTGGGGCGTCTGGACAAGGACACCGAAGGCTTGCTGCTCATTACCAATGACGGGGACATGGCGCACCGCCTGCTTGCGCCGAAAAAGCATGTGGACAAGGTCTATTATGCGAAGGTAAAAGGTCTGGTGACAGAGCAGGATGTGGAGGCCTTTGCGAAGGGCGTTTCTCTCGGACAGGGGGAGATGGCAAAGCCTGCAAGGCTTGAAATTTTAGCTTCGGATGAGATTTCAGAGATTCGACTTACGATTCAGGAGGGGAAATTTCATCAGGTGAAGCGTATGTTTATATCAGTAGGAAAAGAAGTTTGTTATTTAAAAAGACTATCAATGGGAAGTCTTGTATTAGACGAGAGTCTGCCTTTGGAGGCATACCGCCCATTGACAGAGGAGGAATTGGAGAAGTTATGTTAGAGAATATCAAAGCAGTGATTTTTGACGTGGATGGTACCTTGTTGGATTCGATGTGGATTTGGACAGAGGTGGATGATTGGTTTTTGGAGAAATATCATCTGACGAAACCGGAAGGTTTCCACGAGGGGATGGAAGGAATGAGTTACTCGGAGACCGCACAGTATTTCTTAGATTTATTTCCGAGTCTTCCACACACGAGAGAGCAATTGGAAGCAGAATGGTATGAGATGGCATATGAGTTGTATTCGACGAAGCTGACCTTAAAGCCGGGTGCCTATGAGTTTATAAAGACGATGCATGAGCAAGGGATTAAGCTTGGTATTGCGACCAGCAACAATCGGGAGCTTGCGATTAGTGCGTTGAAGCACAACCGTGTATTTGATTGTATTGATTCGATTTGGACGGCCTGTGAGGTGAATGCAGGCAAGCCGAATCCTGCCGTATATCTTCGTGTCGCAGAAGACTTAGAAGTGGAACCGGAGCACTGTCTGGTGTTTGAAGATGTGCCGAATGGTATTTTGGCAGGCAAGAATGCGGGAATGAAGGTCTGTGCGGTGGAAGATGCGTTCTCAAAGCCGCAGGAGACAAAAAAGCGTGCGTTGGCAGACTATTATATTCAGGACTACAATGACATAAAAGATGGCAGCTACGAGGTACTATCATGAAGCATGAGTTTTTACCAATTTGCAGAGAGGATATGGAGGCGCGCGGCTGGGACAGGCCGGACTTTGTCTATGTGAGCGGAGATGCCTATGTGGATCATCCATCCTTTGGACACGCAATTATCACGCGTTTGTTAGAATCACATGGATACAAGGTGGCAATCATTGCGCAGCCGAACTGGAAAGAGAAGGAAAGCATTTCAATATATGGAGAGCCGCGACTTGGATTTCTGGTGTCCGCCGGCAATATGGATTCGATGGTGAATCATTATTCTGTCTCAAAAAAGCGCCGTGCAAATGATGCTTTTACACCGGGCGGCGAGATGGGAAAACGCCCCGATTATGCGACGGTGGTATATTGTAATCTCATTCGGCAGACCTATAAAAAGACACCAATTATCATCGGTGGTATTGAAGCGAGTCTGCGAAGAATGGCGCATTATGATTACTGGTCGAACAAGCTGAAGCGCTCCATCTTGCTGGATGCGGGTGCCGATATTCTTTCTTACGGGATGGGAGAACGCTCGATTGTGGAGATTGCAGAAGCTTTGGAAAGTGGTCTCGCGGTATCGGATATTACGTATATTGATGGGACGGTAGTAAAGCTAAAGTCAATTGAATATGTGTATGATGCATTGGTGCTGCCTTCTTGGACAGAGCTACAGGAAGACAAGTTGAATTATGCGAGAAGCTTTTATACCCAATATTGTAACACAGACCCATTTGCCTCAAAGCGCTTGGTAGAGACCTATACAGAGCATTTGTATGTGGTGCAGAATCCACCGGCGAAACCACTTTCGCAACAGGAGATGGACAGGGTGTACAGTCTTCCATATATGCGTACGTATCATCCCTCCTATGAGGCTTTGGGCGGCGTGCCTGCAATTGAGGAGGTAAAATACAGTCTCATCAGCAATCGAGGCTGTTTTGGTGGCTGTAACTTCTGCGCACTGACCTTCCATCAGGGCAGAATCTTGCAAACCAGAAGTCATGAATCTTTGCTGGCTGAGGCAAAGCAATTTATTTGGGACAAGGATTTTAAGGGATATATTCACGATGTGGGTGGACCGACAGCGAACTTTCGTGTGCCATCCTGTGATAAGCAGTTGACACAGGGAGTCTGCAAGAATAGGCAATGTCTGTTCCCGACACCGTGTAAGAATTTGAAGGTAGAGCATAAGGATTATTTGAAACTCTTGCGAAAGCTAAGAGAGCTTCCGAATGTGAAGAAGGTGTTTATCCGTTCGGGCATCCGCTTTGATTATCTGATGGCAGATAAAGACGACAGCTTCTTTCGCGAACTGTGTGAGCATCATGTGAGCGGGCAGTTAAAAGTAGCGCCGGAGCACATTTCGGATGCTGTATTGCAGATGATGGGAAAGCCTGCAAATACTGTGTATCAGGCATTCTGCAAGAAGTATAAAAAGGTGAATGAACAGCTTGGCAAAAAGCAGTTTCTTGTGCCGTATTTGATGTCGTCCCATCCGGGTTCGACTATGAAGGAAGCGATTGCACTTGCTGAGTATTTGCGAGATTTAGGCTATATGCCGGAGCAGGTACAGGACTTTTATCCAACGCCGTCTACTATATCTACCTGTATGTATTATACAGAAGTAGACCCAAGAACGATGCAGCCGGTATATGTGCCGAAGAATCCGCATGAGAAGGCGATGCAGCGCGCACTGATTCAGTATCGGAATCCAAAGAACTATGATTTGGTGATGGAGGCGCTTCGGTCGGCGAACCGCATGGATTTGGTTGGTTTTGAGAAGACTTGCCTGATTCGTCCGAGACGCGTGGGGAACGCAAAGCCACAGGCGGGAAAGCAGGTCGAGAAGAGCAAAGTGCCTGCGAAGAAGAAAAAGGCGATTCGCAATGTGCACAAGAAGAAAAGAGGTTAGGTATGAAAGTAAAAAAAGGAGATGCAGGATATTTAAAGCAACATAAGCGCAATGCAATCATCAAGGCTATTCTTGAATTTGCAATTGTATTTGCCTTGCTGCTTTTGGGAGTGATGCAGACGAAGAGCAGAATGAACTGGCTGACGATTGTTGCAGTGCTGGGCTGTCTTCCGGCTTCAAAGGCATTGGTCGAAGTGATTATGGCAGTTCCGCATCGTTCGATTGCGACGGAGATCGCGGCGGAGATTGCAGAAAAGACAGAGGCGCTCACTGTCGTTTATGATTTGGTGCTGACGAGTGAGAAGAAGATTATGCCGATAGCTTGTGTTGCAATATCCGGGAATACAATTATCGGCTATGCATCGAATCCAAAGACAGATATTGAGTTTGCGGCAAAGCATATCAAACAGCTTTTGTATGCGAATCAATTTACAAAAGTAACGGTGAAAATATTTGATGATTACCTCGCTTTTTTGACACGTGCTGAGGCTTTGCAGAATCTTGCAACGTCAGAAAAAGCAGATACAAAGCGACACGAGGACGCGATTAAGAACGTAATCTTAAATCTTTCGATTTAGTGAGGAGACTATGCAAGAAATCAAGATAACTGCAAATGAAGCCGGGCAAAGGTTGGACAAGCTGCTTGCAAAGTATTTGAACGAAGCACCAAAGAGCTTCCTGTATAAGATGCTTCGCAAAAAGAACATTGTCCTTAACGGAAAAAAGGCAACAGGAAATGAGAAATTAAATATTGGCGATATGGTGCAGTTGTTTCTTGCGGACGATACGATTGCGAAGTTTTCAAAAACAGAGGTGCAACATGTACATGGAGAGTTGGATATCGTATATGAAGACGAGCATATTTTGCTTCTCAACAAAGCGGTAGGAACGCTGTCGCAGAAAGCCGAAGCAAGGGATGTTTCCTTAGTGGAGATGTTGATTGGCTATCTGTTAGATTCGGGTCAGCTTACAGAAGAAGCCTTGCGAAGTTTTAAGCCTTCAATTTGTAATCGATTAGACCGCAATACGAGTGGTTTGGTCGTTGCGGGAAAAAGTCTTGCAGGTTTACAGGAGATGGGCGAATTGTTTAAAAACCGCAGTATGAAGAAATTTTATCGCTGTCTGGTTGTGGGCAAAGTTGCCGAGAGGCAGGAGATTCAGGGCTTTTTGACAAAGGATGAAAAGGGCAATAAAGTACAGATTACAAAGGAAGAACAAAAGGGAAGTCAGCCGATTGAGACAGCCTACACACCTCTGTGGACAAATGGAAGTTGTACCTTGTTGGAGGTGCATTTGATTACAGGACGCACCCATCAGATTCGTGCGCATCTGGCATCAATCGGACATCCGATTTTAGGTGATTACAAATACGGCAGACGTGTAGAAAATGCGCTTTTTAAGAAGAAGTATGGTTTGGAAAGTCAACTGCTGCATGCGTATCGCTTGGAGATGCCAAAGCTTTCGGGCGCGCTTGTCAACTTAAGTGAGAGACAGTTTGTGGCGCCGCTTCCAACGCTTTTTGAGCGTATTTTAGAGGCAGAAAAAGAGAACAGAGGATAAGAATATGGCTACATGGAATTCAAGGGGCCTTCGTGGGTCAACACTGGAAGAGTTTATCAATCGCACAAATGAACGCTACCTAGAGCGGGGCTTAGCATTGATTCAAAAGATTCCGACACCGATTACGCCGGTGCAGATTGATAAGGAACACCGACATATTACGCTCGCCTATTTTGAGCAGAAGAGTACGGTGGATTTCATTGGTGCTGTGCAGGGGATTCCGGTGTGCTTTGATGCGAAGGAATGTAATTCTGACACCTTTCCACTACAGAATATTCACCAGCATCAGGTGACATTTATGGAAAATTTTGAGAAACAGGGCGGAATTTCCTTTTTTCTCATTTACTTTACTACCCGAAATGAGTTATACTATATGAGGTTTGAAGAAGTGAAGACTTTTTGGGAACGTGCAGAGAGCGGCGGCAGAAAGAGCTTTCGCTATGAGGAACTAAATTCCACATTCCTATTACCTTTGAAGCAAGGGTTTTTTATTCCGTACTTGGATGCTCTGCAAAAGGATTTGGAATTGCGGGATTGACAGGAGGAGTATATGAAGCAACAGATTTTACATACGCCCGAAGGAGTTCGGGATATATACGGAACAGAATACAAAAAGAAACTTGTCTTGGAGGAGAAGCTGCAGAGCGTTCTGCACCTTTATGGGTATCAGGATATCCAGACTCCAATGTTTGAATATTTCGATGTGTTTGGCAAAGAGGTCGGAACAATTCCATCAAGAGAGCTGTATAAGTTCTTTGACAAGGACGGCAATACTTTGGTGTTACGTCCAGATATTACGCCATCGATTGCGCGTGTTGCAACGACGGTGTGTGAGACGGATTGTATGCCACTGCGCCTTTGTTATAAAGGGAACACGTTCATCAATCACTCGAACTACAAAGGTCGTTTGCGCGAGCACACCCAACTGGGTGCAGAGTTAATCGGTGTTGAGTCTGCTGAGGCAGATGCAGAGATGATTGCGATGGCAGTGGAGGGCTTGAAGGAAGCAGGGCTTTTGGATTTCCAGATTCATATTGGGAATGTTGATTTCTTTGAAGGCTTGATTGCAGAGACAGGGCTTAACGAAGACGATGAGCAGCATTTGCGCGAATTGATTAAGAATCGCAATTACTTTGGTGTGGATGAGCTCTTAGCAAGATGTCAGGCAAAGGTGACGACAAAGACAGCCTTTCAGATTCTGCCGGAATTAGTCGGCGGCGCAGAGGTCTTGAAGTCGGCAAAGAAGGTTGCTTTGAATGCAAAGGTTATGGCGGCAGTAAAGCGTTTAGAGCAGATTTATGAGATTCTGGAATCGTATGGTGTTGAAAAGCATGTTAGCTTTGATTTGAGTATGAGTGGTACATATGGATATTATACCGGCGTGATTTTTCGCGGGTACACCTATGGCACAGGAGATGCTGTGGTAAAAGGTGGCCGCTATGATAATCTGCTCGGCAAGTTTGGAAAAGCGATGCCATCGATTGGATTTGCAATTGTTGTGGATGAGCTTTTGAGTGCGTTTGACCGTCAGAAGGTGAAGATTGCCTGTGAATCGAGGAGCACGTTTATCTTATATGAGGAAGGACGTGTGGCGGATGCCATCGTGCTTGCCAAAGAGTTTCGTTCCAACAAAAAAGAGACAGCATTGGCAAAGCGTTGTAGTGAAAAGAGCATTGAGGACTACATTGCTTATGCAAGACAGAATCACTGTGTGAATATGCTGTATTTGAAAGCCGGCGAGGAGATTGTGATGATTCAGCCGGCAACCGGAAAGAAAAAGCTAGTTACAAAGAAGACAAAATAGAGACGAGGATTGCAAGATGAGATATTTGACATTTGCACTGACCAAAGGGCGTCTGGCAAAGAAGACACTCGCACTTTTGGAGGAGCTTGGCATTACCTGTGAGGAGATGCAGGACAAGGATTCAAGAAAATTGATTTTTGTCAATGAAGAATTGAAGTTGAAGTTCTTTTTGGCAAAGGGACCGGATGTGCCGACTTATGTGGAGTACGGAGCAGCAGATATCGGCGTGGTTGGAAAAGATACGATTATGGAGGAAGGTCGTAAGGTTCACGAAGTGTTAGATTTACGCTTTGGAAATTGTCGAATGTGCGTCTGCGGACCAAAGTCGGCAGAGGAACTCTTAAAGCACCGCGAGTTGATTCGTGTGGCTACGAAGTACCCGAATATCGCAAAAGACTATTTTTACAATAAGAAGCATCAGACCGTAGAGATTATCAAGCTCAACGGCTCGATTGAGCTGGCACCGCTTGTTGGTCTGTCTGAGGTGATTGTCGATATCGTTGAGACCGGCTCGACTTTGCGTGAGAACAATCTGGATGTACTTGAGGAAGTGTGTCCGTTGTCTGCGCGTATGATTGTGAATCCGGTAAGTATGCGTTTGGAGAATGAGCGAATCAAGGATATCGTTACAAGACTAAGAGAAGTGCTTGTGGAGGCATAAGATGAGAATACAACGTTTGAATGAGGCGACCAAGAAGAATCTGTTGGAGGATTTGTTAAAGCGCAGTCCGAACCAATATACAGAATATGAGGAGCGTGTCGCTGCGATTTTAGAAGAAGTAAAAGTGAAGAAGGATGCGGCTGTCTTTGCGTTTACGCAGAAGTTTGACGGCGTTGAGCTGTGTGCAGAGAATATCGAAGTGACAGAGGCTGAGATTGCGGAGGCGTACACGCTTGTGGATCCGTCGCTGGTTGAGATTATTCGAAAGGCAAAGGAGAATATCCGTGTATACCATGAGAAGCAAAAGCGTTACAGCTGGTTTGACAGTAAGCCGGATGGCACGATGCTTGGGCAGAAGGTAACACCACTGCAACGTGTAGGTGTATATGTGCCGGGCGGCAAGGCGGTATATCCGTCTTCTGTACTGATGAATGTGATTCCGGCAAAGGTTGCGGGTGTCGATGAGATTGTGATGGTGACACCGCCGGGAAAAGACGGGAAAGTGAATCCGAATACGCTGGTTGCAGCTAAGGAAGCCGGCGCGGATAAGGTGTATAAGGTGGGCGGTGCGCAGGCGATTGCAGCACTCGCTTATGGTACAGAGTCAATTCCGAAGGTAGATAAGATTGTAGGGCCGGGCAATATCTATGTGGCTTTGGCAAAGAAAGCGGTCTATGGACATGTGAGTATTGATTCGATTGCAGGACCGAGTGAGATTCTGGTTGTTGCAGACGAGAGTGCCAATCCGCGCTATGTAGCGGCGGATTTGCTTTCGCAGGCAGAACACGATGAACTGGCTTCGGCGATTTTGGTTACCACGAGTGAAGAACTGGCAGAGAAAGTTTCGGCACAGGTGGATGTGTTCGTGGAAGAATTATCGCGCACTGAGATTATGAAGAAGTCGCTGGATAATTATGGCTATATTTTGGTTGCAGACACGATGGAGGATGTCATCGAGGTAGCGAATGAGATTGCATCTGAGCACTTGGAGATTATGACAAAGAACCCGTATGAGGTGATGATGAAGATTCGCAATGCCGGCGCAATCTTTGTCGGTGAATACAGCAGCGAACCATTAGGTGACTATTTTGCAGGTCCGAATCATATTTTACCAACCAATGGCACGGCGAAATTCTTCTCACCGCTTGGTGTAGATGATTTTGTGAAAAAGTCCAGCATCATTGCGTATTCGCGTGAGGCTTTAGAAGCGGTACATTTGGATATAGAACGTTTTGCGGAAGCAGAACAGTTGACGGCACACGCGAATTCGATTAAAGTAAGATTTGAAGAACAATAGTTGGGAGTGAGGACTATGGATGCAAGAATTGCAAGTTGTGAAAGAAAGACAAAAGAGACAGAGATTTCCATTACCCTGAATTTGGACGGGCAAGGGAATACAAAGATTTCTACCGGAATCGGATTTTTCGACCATATGTTAGATGGATTTGCCAGACATGGTTTGTTTGATTTGGAAGTGCAGGTGCGTGGTGATTTGCAGGTTGACTGTCACCATACGATAGAAGACACCGGGATTGTGCTCGGACAGGCAATTGCGAAAGCGCTTGG
>JAXJPN010000013.1:0-2581 GCA_036311625.1 Faecalimonas sp. | reverse complement strand
TGTAATTTCAATGGCAAAGAAAGAAGCTTTGGTTGGAAGCTTTGTAGATATTCATGATGCGGCAACCGAGGTGGAGCGCATTTGTAACGCTTATAATTCATTCGACATTGATTGCACGGTACTACTTACTCATATCGGCTTTGAGGAGGATAAGTTGCTTGCAGCTAGCTTGGATCCTTCACTCGGTGTAGACATCATTATCGGAGGACATTCACACACCTTCCTTGAGAAGCCTGAATGCGTTAATGGTATTTTAATTGCACAAGCCGGAACGGGTACGGATCAGATTGGCAGATTCGATCTTGAAATCAATACAGATTCAAACAGTGTCGAGCGCTTCAGTTGGAAGAGCATTCCGATTACCGATGAGCATTGTCCCAGAGATATAGCGCTTGAAAAGATACTTAACCCTTATAAGCTCGAAGCGGAGAAAAAATACAGCCGCGTGGTCACTCGCTTGAAGCGGCAGCTGACTCACCCGTCCTGGTATCAAGAAACGGAGCTTGGTGGATTTCTTGCAGATATTTTGCAGGAAAGTCTGCGGCTGGATATGATGCTGGTAGGCTCCGGCAGCATACGAGTAACCGAACTGGGCCCCATCGTGCTGTTTTCGAATTTGACAGAGTGTATCCCTTATGACGATGCGGCGATTGCCCTGTGGGTCAAGGGAGCGCAACTGAAAAAGATGATTCTATATATGCTTCGTGACGAGGTTTGGGATGGTTCTCACTGCGAGTTCTTCCAATTTTCGGGAGGAATGCGCGTTGTCTATGACAAATCGAATCATAAATTAAAGGAATTTTCTTTGCATGGAGCACCTATAGAGGAGGAAAAGGTCTATAAGATTGGACTGCAGTATTATTTCTATTTGAATCTGAAGGATTTCTTCTCTATTTCCCATGAGGAAGTTGCGCAAAACGGAAAACCCAGACAGATCGCAACTTCTTGCCGCGAGGTGCTGGATGAATATTTATCCTGTCACCGTAATTTGGACCGTCAAATCAGTGGCAGATTGAGGATCGAGTAATTTTGATCTTTCAAAACAGTTACCTTTTGAAAATGATCAGTAAATCTCATGCTTTGTAACACCTTTGTAATGTTCACTTTGATAAAATGCATAATTGAGACAGTTTGTTCTGATGAGGAGGAATACAAATGACTATCGTATGTGTCGATAACACACCGATTATGCTGCAGTCTTTGAAAGAGAATGCGGATAAAGCATACCCCTATGCTAATGTGCAAACATTTCTTTCTGCAGAGCACGCACTGGACTATACAGAAGAGTTCGGATGTGATGTGCTTCTTTGTGAAATTAACCCTCCGAGGTTAGAAGGACTTTTTCTTGCAGAAAAAGTTAAAAAGATCAACCCAAAGGTCAACATCATCTTTTTACCGTCTGCTCAGAGAACGAACACGCAAAGGCGGTAATGAAACTAAAACCCAGCGGATATTTAACCAAGGAAGCAACCGACGCACAGATTCTGGAAGAATTGCGGAATCTGCGATATCCAATTGCATGAAGCAACCTATAAACAGCAGAGCATATATTCTAAAGGAGGCTCGGCATATGACGGATCCGTGGCTGCTTCAACACGGAATGCTGGCCGGAAACCGCGCTCTGGGAGCCGGTGCTGAAATAATTGCTACAGACATGCTATTTAGGATACATAAAAATTACAACCACTGTTTCGGGGGGAAAGATAAATGAAAAAGATAATTTCTGTTTTACTCTTGATGGCTTTGATATGCTCGATTCTGTGCGCTTGCCAACCGCACGGACAGAATCCACACAATAACGACACCAAACCTTCCGCAGAGAATCAAGCAACAGAGGGAAGTGATTCAACTGAAGGGACGGAACCTGACAATACCGAACCGGAAATCAATCCGATTCCTGTAGATATAGAAACGATTGGCGGCGTGGTGATTGTAGGCAAGATCGGCTTTGATGAAAAAGGCTGGCACATCATTCCGGAACAGCCACTGAATATCACTTATACATACTTCCTGGATAACCCTTCAGTATTCCCGGCACAAACTCGCATCAGTATGCTGGAACCCAAGGACGATGGTGTTGACAAAGCGGTATACCTTGGACAAACGGTTACCGTGGCCGGAACGTTTCGTTTTATACGAAATGATTTCGAGACAGTATATCTGATTCCCTACACCATCACTATGGGTAAAATTGCAGATGGTAGCTATGGTGACTCCAATCTTAAGGCACCGGAAGGCCCGGTTGATTTGTATGACCGCTCCAAACCACTACCTAAGTATATGGAAACGTATATTCTAGACGGCAAGTACATTTACAATGCGTTTATGCTTTCTGAGGAATCCCTGCAGCTTATGGGCAATGATTTTGCAACATTTTATTGTGATTTTGTAGATGCGATCTTAAGTTACAGAAGCGAAGTTGATTGTCCTAAAAAGGAATATGCGGAAATGTTAAGCGTCGCTGTCAAGTTTTTGTAGGGTTTTTAAAAAATATTTTCACTGCGTTTTAACAATAAAGTTTTAGGATTTTTTGAGTGCCGGTAATTTTGCCGTTAATGCCGAGGCGTCCGATAGAATCGGG
>JAXJPN010000012.1:0-17531 GCA_036311625.1 Faecalimonas sp. | reverse complement strand
GTAAGGTTCATATCTAAGTGAAGCGGTCCAGATGCATTCATACTGATAAACGGCAAGTTGATATTGGTCGTTGTCGCAGAAGAAAGCTCTTTTTTCGCCTTCTCAGCTGCTTCTCTGACTCTCTGCAATGCCATCTTGTCAGCTGCCAAATCTACACCATTGTTTGCCTTGAAGTCAGCTACAATGTAGTCAACAATCTTCTGGTCAAAGTCATCTCCACCAAGTCTGTTATTTCCTGCTGTTGACAATACTTCAATAACACCTTCACCAATCTCGATAATTGACACGTCAAAGGTACCACCACCCAAGTCGTATACCATAATCTTCTGCTCTTTTTCATTGTCAAGTCCATATGCAAGCGCTGCTGCAGTCGGCTCATTGATAATACGCTTTACATCAAGACCTGCAATCTTACCTGCATCCTTGGTTGCCTGACGCTGTGCATCATTAAAATATGCAGGCACTGTGATAACTGCCTCTGTAATCTTCTCTCCAAGATAAGCCTCTGCATCCGCTTTCAGCTTCTGGAGTGTCATTGCTGAAATCTCCTGTGGCGAATATTTCTTGTCATCAATCGTAACCTTGTAATCAGAACCCATCTCTCTCTTAATAGAAGAAATCGTCCTGTCCGCATTGGTAACTGCCTGACGCTTTGCCGGCTCTCCCACCAAACGTTCTCCTGTCTTTGTAAATGCTACAACAGACGGTGTCGTTCTTGCTCCTTCCGTGTTCGCAATAACAGTCGGCTGTCCACCTTCCATAACTGCCACACAGCTGTTTGTTGTTCCTAAGTCAATTCCAATAATCTTTCCCATAATCTTTGTCTCCTTTTATTCTTTTATATTAGTTTGCTACCTTTACCATACTGTACCGCACGACACTGTCACGATAAGTATACCCTTTTTGGAATTCTTCTACGATGATATTCTCACCGACATTCTCATCTTCCACATGCATCACTGCATTGTGTAGGTCTGGGTTAAATTCCACACCGACCGCTTCAATCGGCTTTACTCCAACAGTCTCAAACATCGTCAAAATCTGCTTGTAAACCATCTCCATTCCGGTCACGAAAGAATCCTCTTTGTCTTCCTCTGCAACCATAGCAAATCCTCTTTCAAAATTGTCTACGATTGGCAATAGCTTTTCAATGATATCCTTCGCTCCAATCTCGTACATTGCGGACTTTTCCTTCTCTGTACGCTTGCGAAAATTGTCGAATTCTGCCATCTGCCGCGTCACACGGTCTGTCAGCTCCGCAATCTTTTCATCCTTCGGATCTTTCTTTGGCTTACGCGAAAAAGCTTTTTTCTTTTCCTTCGTCACATCCTCCGAATCTTCCATCTCATCTGCCTCTACCGCTTCTTCTGCAGTCTCTTCCAATGTCTCTTCTGCTGCATCTTCCACCGTCTCTTCCAGAATCTCTTCCACTACTTCTTCCTTCTTCTCCAATGGGCCTTCCACCTTTCTACTTTTCTCTATGGAATATCTCATCCAACTCCGTCATCAATGTCTTCAGAGTCTTCATGACGTTCTCATAATCCATTCTCTTCGGTCCGATAATTCCAATTGTACCCTGCATACCCTCGCCTAATTCGTAGGTTGCTGTAACCACGCTACAATCCTTCATCGTCTGCATCGGAGCTTCGTTGCCAATGTATACCTGAATGCCACGGTTCTCTTCTTTTGAAAGCGTCTCCGTCACAATCTCTTGTAAGAGCTGCTTCTCTTCAAATGCATTGATAATTTCTTGTGCGCTCTGGCTGTCACTAAGCTCCGGATACTTGAACACATTTGTCGCACCGCTGGTGTAAATCTCCATATCTCCGTCGACTTGAATCGTATTGGCCACCGCATCAAGCACATCGCCAATCACTTCCCCGTGTTCGCCCGCCTGCTCCTTCAGCCTTGCAATCATACCAAGATTAATCTCTTCAACCGACATACCGGTGAGCGTCGTATTCAAAAGCATATTGAGCTTCAGTAAACTCTCACTGCTTAGGCATTCCTCCACTGTTACAATCTTATTCTTGATGATATTCCCCTCCATCACAATGACTGCAATAATCTGGTTATCATCCACCTGCGAAAGCTGTATGAACTTCAACTTGTTCCGATTGTAAGTGGGCGCAGAAATCATCGTCGCATAATTCGTGCTGGATGCCAGCACCTTTGCCGCCTGCTTCAAAATCTGATCCATCTTATCAGCCTTTTGCAGCATCTGCTCCCGCATCTCCGTTACTTCCTGCTCCTTCTCCTCCATTAGCATATCGACATACCAGCGATATCCCATATCGGAAGGAATTCGTCCTGCAGATGTGTGAGGCTGCATGATATATCCCAAATCTTCCAAATCTGCCATCTCATTTCGAATCGTCGCAGAACTTAGATTCAAATCTGCATACTTGGAAATCGTCCGTGACCCCACCGGTTCACCGGTCTCTAAATAGGTCTTGATAATGGTCTGCAGTATCGTCTTCTTACGCTCGTCTAACGTATGATTTAGCTCCATGTCAACCTCCTTTTTTATTTTATTAGCACTCTTTTGGTTTGAGTGCTAACACCTTACGTGTCTAAGATATCACCTCGCTTTTGGTTTGTCAACCATATTTATACATTTTTTATATTTCTTTTGAATAGGCAAATCTTCCTATACATATACTGCAACGGAGGTGTAAAAATATGCTAAGTAAAATAAAATCCTACGTCATTGCCATTCTAATCCCCATCGCTGTGGGACTGCTGTCCGCCTTTTTTACAAGAAATAATATGGACCTTTACCAAAGCATTGTGAAACCGCCTTTGGCTCCGCCTGCCATTCTCTTCCCTATCGTGTGGACGATTCTTTACACACTTATGGGAATCAGCAGTGCCATCGTCTACAACAGCGATGCTGATTCCGAAGATAAGAAGCAAGCACTTTTGCTCTATGGCTTGCAGCTAATTGTCAACTTCTTCTGGAGCATTCTATTCTTTAATCAAAGAGCCTTTTTGTTGAGCCTGATTTGGCTTGTACTCTTATGGATTCTCATCCTTTGGATGATTGTATGCTTCTATAAAATCAACAAAACAGCAGCTTGGCTGCAAATCCCGTATCTGCTTTGGGTAAGCTTTGCCGGCTATTTGAATCTGATGATCTATTTGCTAAACCGATGAAAAATTACCTACAAAGTCAAAAGAAGCCTCACGGTCTTTACACCGCGAGGCTTTTGCCTGTCTTATTGCAAAACTTCTAAGCTCTCTATATTTCCATCCACATATCTTTTCAATCGCACCAGATTTCGACTGCTAATTTCACCTTCTTGATAAAATTCCATCGGATAAGTATCCTCTGTAGTATATCCTCCGGTAAGAAATGCCTTTAACAATTCTACATCTTCCTCACCCACGACATCATTTGCATCCAAATCCCCCATCAACCACGCAACAAAAATCGCTTGAATGCTCACGTCCTTTGCAGGCATCGTAAAACGATTCTCATTCAAAAGCACTCCATCTGCATACGTCTCCCAGCGAGCAAACCGATATCCCCTTTCTGCCTGCACACTTACGGCAGTCGCATCATTCAAATCCACCTGCGTATTCGCTTTGACATATTTGTTCTTCGTACGAACCGTTCCGGAGCCTTGCGCCCCCAGAATCACTGCATAAGTAGCTTTATCGCTCAAAGTGCGAATAGAATCACTATACAAAACTATGTCATCCTCACCATACAAATACTCTAAAACATTATTAGAATCAATCGCAATTTGGTATCCTTCCGCAGTTCCGCCCTCCGGATTCAATACCATAAAGACACGTTCACCAATCCCATTCACATCGGAGTCCGTAACATCCACAAGATAATTGACACCACCAAGAGTCACAACATTCCACATATGCGCGCCACCGCTCGGCTCACCTTGTATTGGATGATACATCGTGCTGGTGCCCGATACAATATAGCTGGCAAACGCATCATCATAAAACGTAGACAACTCACAGAGATATTGGAATGCCTTCGAATATCCTTCGCACACGACATTCGTCTCCGGGTTATTATCAAACACATAAACCAGTTGCCACGGATCGCCATAGTCTACATTCCCATCTACTACTCCATCGTTATAGTCGACCGCATTGCATATATATTCTTTGTATGCGACCAGCTTCTCACGGTCAGTCTTCGTCGCATTCGCCGCCACAACCATCTTCGCATTCTCAATCGCAGAAGACACTGCGGATACATCACTTTTCACAGCCGGATTATTTGTATCATACTCTGTAGCCTGATACCCTTCTTCTACACAAAATTTAAATTGCAAATCTTGAACATCTAGGTACTGTCCAGGATATTCATAAATCAAATAGGGCACAGAAAATCCCTCTGTCTTATCAAACCAATAAAGCTCATAAGGACAATCCACCAACAGGCATTCAAGAATCAACTTTGTATGAATCTTCTCTTGTACCTTCGCTTTCACAGCAGCAACCGTCGCATCCTGCGTCTCCTGCCATGTCACAACAAATTGGTCACCATATACCGACTCCGGAATATCTACAACTGCACTTCCGCCTTCCTTTGCTATCCGCTCGATATTCGTCTTTAATTCCTGATAAATTGCATAATTCAACTCATCCAGCACAAGTTCTGCATAGTTCCCGGAAAATAACGATATATTCGGATTCGCATACATCTGCTTCTCCACATAAGCCGCAAACAAATCCTGCTCTTCTTCCATCCCCTCTGCAGTAACAAACTCACCAGGCACCTTCATTTCCTGCTCTGGTACTTCTGTTTCCTGCGCAGCTGCCAGCATAGAAACACTTCCCGTCAGCATCGAAAGCACAAGCAAAATCACCAACAATCTCTTTATTCTCATAAAACCCTCTCTCTCAAAGAATGTTCTTTGTGTCACCTTCATCATAACACAAAACCCCTCTTTCGCAAACAGTTTTCTATACTGTATGCGAAAGAGGGGTCTCATTCTCATCTTATTCGTCGTCTTCTACAACATCTTTAATCGAGAAGCTCATTCTTCCCATCTTGTCCTTTCCAAGACAAACGACTTTCACCTTATCACCGATGCTAAGCACATCCTCTACCTGCTTGATACGCTCTTTCGAAATCTTCGAAATATGAACCATACCTTCCTTACCAGGTGCAAACTCAACAAATGCGCCAAACTCCTTGATGCTGATTACAGTTCCTTCAAACACCTGTCCAGCTTCGAACTCTGTCACGATGATGGCAATCATCTTCATTGCCTCATCCATCATAGCAGCGTCCACGCCACATACAGAAACTGCACCGTCATCTGTGATATCAATCTTCACACCGGTCTGCTCAATGATTGCATTGATGGTCTTACCACGCTGTCCAACCACATCACCAATCTTAGCCGGGTCAATCTGCATCTGACGAATCTTCGGAGCAAGCGGTCCAACCTCCGGACGTGGCTCTGCGATTGTCTTTGCCATAACCTCATCCAAGATGTAAGTTCTTGCTTTCTTTGTACAAGCAATTGCTTCCTCAATAATCGGTCTTGTCAATCCGTGAATCTTAATATCCATCTGGATAGCTGTGATACCCTTGTGTGTACCGGCTACCTTAAAGTCCATATCGCCGAAGAAGTCTTCTAAGCCCTGAATATCTGTCAATACCAAGTAATCATCATCTGTATCACCTGTCACAAGACCTGCCGAAATACCAGCTACTGCTGCCTTAATCGGAACACCTGCTGCCATAAGTGACATACTGGATGCACAGATACTTGCCTGTGAAGTAGAACCATTTGACTCAAAAGTCTCTGATACTGTACGGATTGCATACGGGAATTCTGCCTCGCTCGGAAGTACCGGAATCAAAGCTCTCTCTGCCAATGCACCGTGTCCAATCTCACGACGTCCCGGTCCTCTTGAAGGCTTTGTCTCACCAACTGAGTATGACGGGAAGTTGTAGTGATGCATATATCTCTTTGAGGTCTCTGCCTCATCCAAACCATCTAACTTCTGTGCCTCCGACAGCGGTCCCAAAGTTGTAACGGTACAAATCTGTGTCTGTCCACGTGTGAACATTGCAGAACCGTGTACTCTCGGAATGATATCTGTCTCAGCTGCAAGCGGTCTAATCTGGTCGATTGCTCTTCCATCCGGACGCTTGTGATCTTTTAAAATCATCTTACGAACCGTCTTCTTCTGATATTGATACAGAGCTTCGCCTAAGATTGCAAGCCACTCTTCGTTGTCTGCAAATGCCTCTTCGAGCTTCTCACGAATCACACGCAGATTCTCTTCTCTTACCTGCTTCTCATCTGTGAATACTGCAACTTCCATCTCCTCCGGAGTTACAACCTCACGCATTGCTGCAAACAACTCTTCCGGAACTGCACAGCTTGTGTAGCTGTGTTTCTCTTTTCCGCACTCTGCAACAATCTTATCGATAAATGCGATTACCTGCTGATTCACTTCGTGAGCTGCAAAGATTGCTTCAATCATCTTTGCCTCCGGAACTTCATTTGCTCCGGCTTCAATCATAATAACCTTATCTCTGGTCGATGCAACCGTAAGCTGCATATCTGAAATTGCTCTCTGTGATGCATTCGGGTTGAATACGAACTCACCATCAATCAAGCCTACCTGTGTGGTAGAAGTCGGTCCGTCAAACGGAATGTCTGAAATTGCAGTTGCAATCGCAGAACCAAGCATTGCTGTCAGCTCCGGTGTACAATCCGGGTCAACAGACATTACCATATTGTTCAAAGTAACATCATTTCTATAATCCTTCGGGAACAACGGTCTCATCGGACGGTCAATGACACGTGAAGTCAAAATCGCATTCTCAGATGCCTTTCCCTCTCTCTTGTTAAATCCTCCCGGAATCTTTCCTACTGCATATAACTTCTCTTCATACTCTACGCTGAGTGGGAAGAAATCGATTCCCTCACGCGGCTTTTCTGAAGCTGTCGCTGTAGATAATACTACCGTGTCTCCATAGTGCATCAAAACTGCACCGTTGGCCTGTGCTGCTACTCTTCCGATATCTGCACGGAGTGTTCTGCCGGCCAATTCCATTTCAAATTGTTTGAACATATTCGTTCTCCTTTCTCTTCTTGGGCAAATTCTACCGAAACAACTGAAAAACACAGCTAAGTGTCAATGCACACAAAAAGACAGATGTGCTTTTCAGTGGTCTCGGTTCATATCAATGCCCACAATCTTTATCAGTATAGCACACCTGTCTATTTCTTGCAAGATTTTTGTATTATTTGACGTGCTCGTGTGTAAACAAATGATCTTGGCAATATTCATAATTGCCGTTACACTTCGAGCAATAACGAAACTCTAAATTTGGATCGTCCAATTCCGTACGGCCGCAGACTACACAACGATGTCTCGCACCCTTCCCTGCATTCTGGGCTCCGCTTCCTCCCTGTACTGCTTTCTGATATGTTCTCCTCCTTTTGACTTCCTTCGGTGAAAATCTGCGCGCATTGCGAGTCGCTAAGAAAAACAAAAGGAAATTCAAAATAGAAACAAAGGCCGCCAAAGCATTTGCCTTGTAGTATATGCCAGAAACGCTGCCACCATAGCTCGGCAAAAATGCCTGCAAAATCGCCCATCCAAAATATACTGCCTCAATCCAAGCTAAATATTTTACCTTGATTGGCACAATTCCAAACAAATAAAACTGTTGATTCGGGTACACTGCCGCATAGGCAAAATACAAGGACAAATTCAAGTATCCTGTACCCAAATTGAGCGACACTCCTGTAATCGCATAAGTTAGAAACGCCGCAACCACATGAAGTAAAACACCGGTAAAAAAGTACAGATTAAAGCGGAAGGTTCCCCAAGCATACTCCAGCTCCCTGCCAATCATATAATATAGATACAGGGTGAAAATCACAAACAAAAGGCTTGTCGCCGGCGGCTGAATAATGAATGTCAAAACTCGCCACACCTGTCCGTGCAAAATCGCCGCCACATCCAAAGACAAATACTGGTAGTACAAATTGTTCGGAAGTAAACTTAGCACAAAACCGACTATATATAAAATAATGATATAATACATCAAATTCGGAATCGCAAACCTTCCAAGCTTGCGTTCCAATTTATTCAAAAGCTTTTCCATAAAACACTCCATTCTGCCACATTAAGAGATTGTAAAATCCGTCAGCTTATAGTAACCCGCGTCATCGCCGCTTGATAAAGCAAGATAAATCGGTCTTCCTGTACTGTCCGTCATACGAATGCCGAGTTCGTAGTTGCCCGCAGCTAATTCACTCGTATCAATCCTCAATTCATAACGCTTCGTACTATTCGGTGTTGCTTTCGTTGCATCAAACGAATCAAAACTGTACTCATTGCGTGTCCCCTTCTCATCTGTCAGGCAAAACACCAGCTCGTACTTTTTATACGGCACAGCTGCACCACGATTCGTAATCCCCAAATCAATATTCAGGCTGTCCTCATACTCGGTCACAAACAAATCATCCACAAACAGCCAGTACCCCATCAAATTTGCCAGTTCCTTCGCTACCGTACTATTGGCAAACAAGAACTCCTCCGCATACCCGTGAAAACCGGCATAGGTAGCACCCGACTGTTTGATTGCTCCCAATAAAACACTTCCATCCCTCCACGTATTAACACGAAGCATCTCTCGGAAATGTTCACACTCTAAAATCACTGGTCGCGTATTATTAAGGGCATAAAAATACTGCGGTGACTCTATGGAATTCTGATATCTTATTGTCTGCTCCCCGACTCCGATGGAGTCATCTCGCATAGTGACCCCTCTCTCCTTCAGATAATCAAACATTTCTTTCTGACTTGAATAATCCTGGATATAACTTATCAACTCATCGGTAATAACCAGCTGTGTGTTCTGATAATATTTTAAATAAATATCACAATGTTTGCGAACAGTGTCGGCTTCCCATCCTACCTTCGTGGTATACATCGTATGTCCTTCACCCCAGACCCCCATAGAGCCCACATCCACATAGACGACATTCGGATTATTATCGTATCTGGCAGCGAATGCCCTGTGAAAATTCTCCAGTTTCTCCAAAAACACTTGGTCGTCATAGTCCGGTTCCCAGCCTTGTTTAAGATGATTCCCTTTCGCACCGGCATCTACCACCCACTTAGGTGTTGCATAATACTGACGCATATCACGTCCGCCACTCTCCATACAGGTAATACGGAAAGCGACGCGCACTCCAACAGCTGACCACTGTTCAATCTGCTCATCAATCAATTCCCAGTTAAACTGTCCTTCTTGTTCCTCCAAATAGGACCACGCAAAACGCAGATAAACATGATCGAGGCAAGGAAACTTTTCTTTTATATACTTCGGATCAAGTCCTGCACCATATCTGCGCAAGCCATTATCATAGTAGTGTATATACCATCCCTTGTCCGGATTTTCAAGCACCGTCTCGTCATCACATATGTCCGACAAATCATAGTAGCCGCGGCTGATAATCCCATTTTCATTCGCGTTCTCTTGGATTTGTGCAGATGACGCGCTCCCCCCACTCTTCTTACAAGCGCAGAGGAGACAGCACATACATAGGACTGCAAAAAACAGAACTTTCTTCATAAATCAATTCCCCTATCTCTTCAAGAGAAGTGAACTTCCTGTCATCTCCTTTGGCTGTTCCATTCCCATCAGTTCAATCAAAGTCGGCGCAATATCTGCCAGACATCCACCCTCTTTTAAGCTGTATGCCGGGTCTGCATTTACCAAAATAAATGGTACCGGATTCGTCGTATGTGCAGTAAACGGTGCGCCCGTCTCATAATCTAAAAGCTGCTCTGCATTTCCATGATCCGCACAGATGAACATCTGACCGTTCACTTCTTTCACTGCATCTACCGCTCTTCCCACGCAAACATCGACTGCCTCTACCGCTTTCACCGCAGCCTCTTGTACACCGGTATGTCCAACCATATCCGGATTTGCAAAATTGATGATAATCACATCATACTTATCAGATTTGATTGCCTCCACCAATTTGTCACAAACCTCATACGCACTCATCTCCGGCTGCAAATCATAGGTGGCAACCTTCGGAGACTTCACCAAGATGCGGTCCTCACCGGCATTCGGCTCTTCCACACCACCATTAAAGAAGAAGGTGACATGTGCATACTTCTCTGTCTCCGCAATTCTGGCCTGCTTTAATCCATTTGTCGCAAGAAACTCTCCAAATGTATTGGTAATTTCTGTCTTGCGGAACGCAACATCCTTGTTCTCAATTGTCACATCATATTCTGTGAAGCATACATAAGTTGTCTTCACGCGCTCTCCTCTGTCAAAACCGGTGAAATCATCATCGCAGAACACTCTGGTAATCTCTCTTGCTCTATCCGGTCTAAAGTTAAAGAAAATGATAGAGTCGTTGTCTTTGATGGTCGCAACCGGCTTGCTATCCTTCTCGATGACCGTCGGAAGTACGAACTCATCCGTCTTATCGTTATCATATGAATTCTGTACAGCGCAAGGTCCGCAAGCAGCCTTCTCACCCTCACCGTATACCATCGCCTTATAAGCCAGTTCCACACGATCCCATCTATTATCACGGTCCATCGCATAGTAACGTCCCATCACAGAGGCAATCTCACCGACACCAATCTCCTGCATCTTGTCAGCTAGTTCCTGCACAAAGTCTTTACCGGAAGCCGGTGGCGTATCACGTCCATCCAAGAAACAGTGTACATATACCTTTGCAAGACCCTGTCTCTTCGCAAGCTCTAACAAACCATAAATATGTGTATTGTGGCTGTGTACACCGCCATCCGAAACCAAGCCAAACATATGCAATGCCGAATCATTGTCCTTTGCATTCTTGCAAGCTGCAAGAAGCGCTTCATTCTCAAAAAAATCGCCATCCTGAATTGCCTTTGTAATCTTCGTCAAATCCTGATATACGATACGGCCTGCTCCCATATTCAGATGCCCTACCTCAGAATTCCCCATCTGTCCGTCCGGAAGTCCGACTGCCATACCACTTGCATTGCCGTGCACAAACGGACACTCTGCCATCAGCTTGTCCATCACAGGCGTCTTTGCTTCAAACACCGCATTCGCCTCGTTCTTCTCATTCAATCCATAACCATCAAGAATCATTAAAACGGTTGGTTTTTTGCTCATTATCTAATCTCTCCTTTATATTAAATCATTTGTTTTTGTTTTCCTTGTACATTCTAAATGATTTCCCTAATCTTTGCAAGATGAATCGAAAAAACATATTTCCAAACGCAACAATGGAGCAGAACTCTATCGAATTCCACTCCATCTATTGACTTAGAAACTAGCTATTTGCTAATCTTTTCTTCATCGCAACAACATCTCTGCTGTCAGAAAATCCATCTCTGTTCACATCGTAAAAGAGAATGTCAATCGCCTTGAGAATGACATTTCGAATCGCATCAAAATCCAAACCATCAACGCTACCATCCTTTGTAACATCATAGAAATCGTCTGCATCAGCAGAAATATAACTCACATCATATTTACCAGCATATTCCGACAAATCAAGCGTACCGTCTACCGAGAAATGCGTATTCCCTGACTCGATATTCACAGCCTTTGCAATCAAACTGCCCTTCACCTTGAATTTCCCGTCCACTGCTGTCGTCTCAAGTACGGAGCCATCTGAAGCCTGCTCGCCGTACAGAATCCAAGTACCCCCTTCAGCCTCAACGCTCTCCAGCGCACTGATGTTGTCACTGTCAAGTAGCCAAGATTTTTGGCCATTGTTGAAGATGACTTGCAGTGCCTTTTCAAACACAATATTCTCTCCTACCAAAACATATCCGCCGTAACCGTCACCTCTCTTTGCCACTCCATTAAAGGTGATGTTCACCGTGTCAGTAAAGGTGTTGTTCCTACTGAAATACAGGTGTGAAAGCTTCCCTTGATTCAGATAAATATCTGCACCATTTACAGTCGTAGCACTCTTGGTATTCGAGCCGACATAAACCCCTGCCGGTGCAGCATGCCAGTAATAGTCTTTGGTGCTCGCCTCGTAGACAAACAGCTCTCTGTTCCCAATTCCATCGCCTTGCCCAATATTTCCAACGTGAACCGCGATTCTCTTCGACTGGGTTTTGTTGATAAAGGTATATCCACAGGTATGAATCTTCGGCTCTTCCTTATCAAAATAGAAATCCACAAAGGTTGTCGGACCCTTGAGTTCCATCACGTCGTAAATATCGCCTGACAGGTAAGATGTGTTCTTTAGGTTCAATACAGAATTGCTGTCGTATGCTTCGTAGATGAACATATCCTCATGTGCAACGCTTGGCTTGAAGTCAACCGTTCCAATGATAAAAATCTTCTTGTCACCGTCTGCGACACTTTCATTCAACTGTGTCTCTGCTTTTGCAATGCTTGCAAAGGCGGTCTCCGGTGTCAAACCATCATAAATATCGCTGCCGTTTGTTGCATCCACATAGACAATTGCGCCGTCGAAGCCCTCTGTATAAACAATCTCATACTCGCCTGGAGCATTTGATAAATCAAGCACACCATTCTTCGACCCAACAGTGGTTCCATTCCTTTCACCATCCACAAGATAATATGCCGTCGCAACATATCCATTCGCAACCTTATATTTACCAATTGTTCCGGCAGATGAAAGCGCACCGCTCTCACCATCCGAATAGAGCATCCACTTGCCGCCCGCCGCAGTCTTACTTAGGAAGCTGCTGTCGATTGCCGTGCGTGCCGTGCCGTCGTTGATGATAATTTCCACCGCACCGTTAAAGCTCATACCATCACTCATCGCAAACCACTGTACGCCTGCACTGCTTGGGATGGTACCGCCATTCTTTGTAATTCTGACATCTCCGTTGTAGGCTTTGTTCTCGCCCTCGAACATTGCCTGCCAGAAATACCCGCCGTTGATTGTCACATCATAAGTACCATTAAATTCTGACGGTCTCCTGCTGTTAAAGCGGAGCATCACATTATTCGTTGCCCCTGTACCAATGCTGTCAATGGTCACCTTGTATAAATCACTTGCTGTATCCGCCTGTTCATACCCAATCCAAAGCTTACCATTGGCATTGCCCGACATTGTAACATCCGCAAATGACACCTCGCCGGAGCCGGTGTAAAAGCCGGCACTCTGCGAATTATTTAATGTAATACTTTCAAAGCTTGTAGGACCATTGAGCGCAACCTCCTGCGTACTAATAACTGCTGTGCTTGCTTGGGTATTCGCAGTAATTGTCACCATCTTGGTATGTGTTGCTGTTGTAAGCGATACCGTACCGGTCACATAAATCGTACCCTCTGTTGCCTCCGCATCGTTCTCAATTTCTGTCATCGCCTTTGAGATCGTAAGATACGGATTCGAAGCAGTTCCGTCACCGCTCTCATCAGACCCTGCTTCTGAGACATATACATCCTTATTATTTACGACTTTCTCATTCAATTTTAAAATGAACTGTGCAGAGCCTACCCAGTAGTCGTTAGTAAAGTCTCTACCACGGAACACTAACATATCCTCATATACTGTGACAAACCAGCCCTGCGCACCTACGATACCTCTACCTGTCTCATCGGAATTGTCATTCCACAGGTAACCGACTGCTGCGCTGTTAATAATCGTAGGAAGCGTATCATCATATGCGCGGAAATTCTTTTCTGACTCCAGGGTCCAGTGGGTGTGACCAGAAGAAAGCACAACCTCCGGATATTTTTTAAGAATTCTGGTTAATTCATTGTACGTCTCCGTAACTCCCTCGAGTGTCGGTGTGTCCGGGCGTATACCAGACCAGTCGTGTCCGGACAAAGTTCCCGCAACCGTATTCTGTATACCAAGATGCATAAAAAGAAAAATAGGTCTACTTCCGTCTCGATTCTCAGCAAGCTTTGTCTCCAGCCATTGTAGCTGTTCTGTTGACATCCTAGCATAATCACTATACTCTTCATCTGTGATGAAAATAAAGTGATATCCGTTCACCCACTCATCGAAATACGGGGTCTCAGTATCGTTTCCTGTTCTTTCAAAGAATAAGGCAACCTTTTCCTCCAAAGTACCGGCACCCATCACCTCGTGGTTACCTATGCCATAGTATATCGGTGGCAAATCACTGCCGGCTGCCGCAATAATACTGTCAAGCTGGTCATAATCATTATTCAAATCATGGTCCGGTCTCAGAGTTGCAGTGCCCTCACCGTGAATCACGTCTCCATTTACAAAGATACCGATGCTGTCAGGGGATAGCTTCTTAATATCGCTGAGCGCATCTGCCGTATTGATATTCGCCTGTGCACCTACAATCGCATTGATATGAAAATCACTGACTATCTGCAATTCCGCAAGCGGCGTTCCCAGACTCGCATTCATATCTGTCATAGCAACAGCGACCGAAGCATCCTCTACAATGCCGGCTGCGGATTCCGGGTATACCAGCAAACGGGTCGCGCCATTTGGAATCATCGCATTTGCCGGGAAAGTATAGGTCGTTATGGTATCCACATAATCAAATGTCGCCGCATAGGAATACCCGTTGAGCTTTCCGTTATCATTGGCCCAATACGCAACATAGCCAACCGGTATCGCGCTATCAGCTGCCAACTCAACAGATAAAGTGCCCTCAGCAAAACCGGGGGTCTCACTCGTTCTGTCAAAACTTGCCGAAGAAAGCGTGTAAGAGTTCGTATCTTCTGTAACGGTGATATAAACAGTCTCTAAAATCGTGTCGTACGTATCATTTTCCAAGAGAACTACCATATAGTCTCCTGCCGGAACATCTGCCAAATCCGTGCGCGGTCCCGCCGTTCCGGCAAGAATATTGACTGCACTGCCGGAGGTATTGCTTCCCTGCGCGACATAGTAATAGTATATGTATGCGCCACTCGGCAGTTCTTGGTCCGCCGGATACAATGCAACCCAATCTTTTCCGCTTCCGATAGCGGTAACCATAATGTCCTCTCCCTCGACATACTCCGTCTTATTTGTTGAGAGAACCGGCGCATCCGGGTCTTCTATCACGCTAATATTCACAGTTGATGCAGCGGAAGTATAATCATCTCCTGTATAAAGAATGAGTTTGTACTCCCCTGCCGGAATATCCAACAAACTCGGATAGGAACCACCAGCCGTACCCGTGCGAATATTGACTGCAGTACCCGATGTGTTACCATTCAAGTTCACATAGTAATAATAGATATAAGCACCGCCTCTGGTCTCGTCCGCTGGGTATAAACCAACCCATGCTCTACCGGTCGCAGTAGCCGTAACCATAATATCCTCACCGACAATATACTCCGTCTTGTCCGTCGACAGGGCTGGCGTGTCAGCAGCCACTGAAGGAATTTGGAAAATAAAACTCAAAACAAGTAGTAAAGAAATAAACTTTTTCAGGTTTTTCATAAAACTCTCTCCTTCTTTATTACAACATAATACTATGAGGAACGTATTTTACCGATTCACTCATTTACCTTGAACGTTAAAGTAATTATACATTTTTCATTGTCTTCTGTCAATCGTTTTTACTTTCCTTTGCCTCTCTTCTTCACACAAAGACTTACCACACAGTGTAAAATCAATTAAAATTTCTCCTCATATCACTACATCAAACATATCTTATGCCTCATATTGAAGTGCTTACTCTTGCAAAAATCTTTCTACCCACATATGTACCAAACGTATCCACTCTGCCGCTGCAGGTTCTATCACAGAACCTCCCATTGGCTGGGTGCTTCGGTCTGCCAAAGCAAGCCCATGTGCCCCCTTTTGAAACATATGATACTCTGTCGACACCTTATTCTCTGCCAATGCACTCACAAACAACAATGAATTTTCTACGGGCACAAGTGTATCCTCAAAGGTTCCCCAAATAAAGGTTGCCGGTGTATGCTTGCTCACACGTTTTTCTAAAGAAAGCTCATCTTTCTTTGCCTCGTAATCATCTCCCAAGAGATTGATAAAGGAAGCTCGATGGGCATATATCCCGGAGCTGATTACCGGATATCCTAAAATCATTGCATTCGGCTGGATATCTTCTGCTGTTTTCTGTAAGCTTTCACTCAGCCATGCTTCATGCCACATCGTTCCGAGACTCGCAACCAAATGTCCTCCTGCTGAAAATCCGCAAACCAAAATCGCATCCGCATCAACATGCCATTCTTCTGCACGCTCGCGAACCAAAGCCACAGAAGCGGCTAATTCACGGAGTGCTGTCGGAAATACCGCCGCCGGACTATGTGAATAGCGAAGTACTGCTGCGTGATATCCCATCGCGGTGAACTGAAGCGCAATAATCTCTGCTTCACGGTCTGATGTGGCTACATAACCGCCACCCGGACATACAATCACACACGGTCTCTTATGCATAGCAATCTCCGGTGAGTCGTCTAGCATATAGACTGTTAACTTCGCATAATCCGCTGATTTCTCATTCTTAATATTACAAATTTGATAGTTCATACTGTCTATCCTCCTAAGCTAAATCCTATCATTTAACATAGCAAATTCGTTCTTTTAAATCAATAGTAGGCCACCCGTTTTTAACATTTTAGATTTTATCTTATGTTTACATTATCAAACCATCGAGGCATATCGTCTTTTTTAAATATTGGTATGCCTTTATGATACACTGCAACCATTTCGAAATACTCTGTATTATCATAAAAAGTCAACTCATCTACTGCATCTGCAATCTTTGATAAATTTTCAAACGATTCAACATATCTTCTTATGATATCTGCATCCGGAATACCGTGTCCACCTTGTAGTACTCTGTGATGCACTCTCTCTTTAGCTAATTCAACTGAATCAACACCCACATAATGAATCTCAACAGAAAATCCAGCTTCCTTGGCTCTTTTTATATTTTGAATAATAGATTTTCCACACAATGTAGTTTCTTGATTAAACGATATTCCCTTTTGAAAACATTCGCTAATCTTTTCAACTGCAATTTTACCGGCTTTTATGACATCTTTGGAATCATTCCACTTACCGCCAAATTGCTTTAAGATTTCGTCAGTATTTACTCTAGGCATATCTTGTAGTTCTTGCAAACTATGATACAAGGTTGACTTTCCCGCACCATTAACACCGGCTATCAAAATATACTTTTTCACTAGAATAAATTCCTTTCAATAACTCGTTTTTGTTTTTGCTGCAAGAAGTAGTTTCTCACCATAACATAAAAATCTCTCACTTCTTTTGACTCTGCTTCTCGCACCAACTGCATTGTGTCTTCTGTCGTTAAATCATTTATTTCTTCGAAAATTCGACTATATTTCATTACATCACACATAAATTATCACCTCACAAAAACATATCTGCTACAATAATATGATATAAAATCTTTAAAAATATGTCAACTCCATAAAGAAAGCAAAAAGCTATTCCATTGGTAATAATTCACCCAAAAGAATAGCTTTTTAAATCATTTAGAATCGTTTCGAATCATTTTGACTCGTTTTATTTCCAGTTTACAATCTTTCCGAAGTCTGGCTTTAATGCTGCACCACCAACAAGTCCGCCATCGATGTCCGGCTGTGCGAACAACTC
>JAXJPN010000011.1:0-3398 GCA_036311625.1 Faecalimonas sp. | reverse complement strand
TTCTTAAGCTCCGGCAGAGACAGACGCTGTGCAAGCTTACACTTCGAATGATTTTGCAAGACAAACTGCTCATACGCAATCGCTTTCTTTTCAAGTACGCATTGCTTTTCTAAAGAATATATATCCGCAAGCACCTCTAACTGCTCTTCCTCGTACACTGCCACATTGAGCTTCAAAGTACCTTCAATGCCAATCACCCGCACCTCGCCGTCCTCATCCATACGGATATCGGTATCAATATCTTCCAGATTCGCCTGCACCTGATGGTACATCGTCTCATCCGCTCCCACACATTCCACTCTGCCTTCATACGGAAGCGTCTGCTCAATCCAGTCAATCTTTCCATCCGGAGATTCATAGAAACAGAACACCAAAAGCTCTCCGAAAATCTGCAATTCATCTGCGACCAGCTTCGTGTCCAGCTTTCGGTTGCTGATATCTGTCCAAAGCATCGTACCTATGGTCTCCTTTGTACCGGGTAGCGTAATCTCCTCCTTAATCCGATACGTATCCGGCTTAGACATATAAAGCTTCAACAAATTGATGGGCTGTCTTTTCTTAAAAAACATCGTCTCACTGTCAATGTCCATCGGAATCTCCTCTACACATTGCTGGCGAGAAACCAATTCCAACTCCACCATTGCCTTCATACGAAACTTTCGAGAATGAATCATTGTCGCCTGCACCTTTGCTCTGGCTGTCTTTACCTCATATGTACCCTCCGAATTTTCACTGTAAATAAGCTCCTCGAACGGAAGCTGGCCCTCCAAACTGCAAAGGGTCGGCTCTATGCCTTCCCCTACATACAGCACCTGAAACTGTAACTTTCCGCTGACACGAAGATAATTTTCAATCGGCTTCATCTCCTCCACCTTCACTGTGCCACTGCTTGCCACGATGCGCTGCATATCTCGCTTGCTGTCCGACACATTGCAATCCTCATCCAGCATAAACTGCGTCTGCAAGATGTTTCCCATTTGATTCATCTGAATTTCCCTTGTCAAAAAGTCCATATCGCCTCTCCTTTACTGAAACACTACATTTTTATCGACAAATTCCAGTTTGATTACGAGATAGGGATAGGTCGCCGTCTCCACTATTCGTTCCTCCTTTGCAGGTCCAATCAGATTCGTATGTACATAGATGGCATTCTCCGTCTCATAGCATTCCTTAACCGCAATACTATATCCACTGGTGGGCTGCTTGCCGTATCCTACTGCAACATAAAGCGAACCTTGGTCGGCATAAGTCAGTTTAAAGACCTCCTTCCCTTCCATCATCGTCTTCAGTTCCTCAGGTATGTTCTTCTCCTCAACTACAGTAAATTCGATATCCCGGATTTTCTCCGTTGCCATCTTTTTTGCACAGGCACATACAGAAAATAGGATACTAAAGAATAAAATTACGGAAAGAAACTTTTTCATCGCATTCCTCGCCTAATATTTCTTTACATTGTATACACCGTGAATGGAAAATATTATTGTTTTTTCATCCATTCCCGCATCAACTTTACCCCCTTTTGAATATCATCCTCTTCCTCCCATCCATTGGCTTCTTTGATTCGCTCAATTGCCTGCGCCGGATCCAAAGAATGATACGGATAATATAACTTCTTCAACTCTTCCGGCTTTAGCATCTTATATAAACGCTTGCTACTAATTCTATGTGTGTAACACCAGTACCGATAGAGATATCCCATCCAATAGAGTTCCTCTTCCCCGTATTTTACCTTTCCGTAATGGCTCTTTCCAAATTCAATGGTAATCTCATCAATAACGGCTTCCTGTGGGAGTGCCTCATACAAAAAACTCTCCCTGTCCATCCTTTGTGCGACATCAGAATACATAAAACGCCGCAAGAAGATGGGAGAACTGCACTCCGTCTTTTTATTTGACATTTGAAATACCACTGCCTGATATCTGCATAATTTTAATCCATACTCATCAAATTCTCTCATTTCAAAATCTCCTCAATATACTTTCCTTGCCCGCGATACTGCCTTCTCGCTATCTTTACCTTGTCCCGATTCACCTCGCTATATTCCCTATGTGACTGCAAATAACTCTCCTTCTCTTCCTGTGCCAAATAACATCTCTCCAAAATATGTACTTGCTCTAATGCCGCTTCCGTAAGAAAGACATATTGACTTCCAAGATTTGTCGCTGACAAACAATGCTGACACTGTACATCTGTAATCTCACCTTCAATAAAACTATCAATAATTTCAAACATACGATTATCCGCAATCGGTGCGACAATATAATCAATATCCTTTATACTCCGAAGTAGCTTCTCCACAAGTGGCGAATCTGCAAATTCGCTTAAACGCCCTCTGCAATGGGCAATCAGAAGCATCCAATCACGATTCACACCAAACACCTTTTTGCGCAATCCCTCTTTGCAAAAACGCACCATATATAGGGAAGCCTCTTTATAATTTGCAACAAACATCGCTGATTGTTCCAAACTTTCTCCACAATAAAAGCCCTGTCCAAAATCATTATTTTTTCTAGACTTCTCTAAGCTCAGCCTCCCATCAATACAAGACTTTGCCCCGTGAAACAGAATCCTATGCGAGTCATCTGTATAGTCCTCACGATAAAACTGTTCCTTAATTCGATTCAGCCGAATCCTGTTCTGAAACGCTTGGCTATAAAACAAATCTATCTTGCCAATCGGAACTCTCTTCTCAATTCTCCATCGATTGAGAGTTGCCCTTGTAACACCAAGTTCTCCCGCCAATTCTTCATCCGTCCAGCCAAGCAGTTCCTGTGCAATCTCCATATCCCTTATAATTTGATAATCCACCATCGAATTTCACCCTTTCCAACTTGTTTGTATCATATTATACACACAAGTTTTTTGATTGTCAATTTGCTAGTTGCAAAAGGATTCATACCTTGCTAGAATATCCTTATATAAAGGAGGTATCTTACGATGCAAAAGAAACACACCAATCTGATACAAGCAATCAAGTTCACACTCTTTTCCATTTCAGCCGGCGTGATACAGACACTGGTATTCACAGCTTTAAAAGAGTTACCGCCACTTATGTTTGACATAGAACTTGGCTATTGGACTTGTTACCTTCCATCACTGATTTTATCGGTACTTTGGAACTTCACCTTCAATCGAAAGTTCACCTTCCAGTCAGCGGTTAACGTGCCGATTGCGATGCTGAAGGTTCTCGGCTATTACGCAGTATTCACACCAGTTTCCACAATACTGGGCGAGATGGCATCTACATATTACAAAATCACAGCCGGCTCTATTGGGGATTATCTAATACTCGCGATTACAATGATTGTGAATTTTGTGACAGAATTTTTGTTTGATAAATACATTGTATTTAATGATAAGAAAGAAATCGAATAATACAAAGGGGCTGTTGCAAAATA
>JAXJPN010000010.1:0-2615 GCA_036311625.1 Faecalimonas sp. | reverse complement strand
TCACCCGGAACGATTTCCGTGTAAAGCATAGCCGGTGTGTTATCGCCAGTGTTTCCACGTCGAACCGGGTCTGCTACGACAGATTTACGAAGGTAACCGTTGGTGTATCCGCGACGAACACCTTCATCGACTGCTTCTGCAAGGTTGCCACCTACCAAGTGTACATCCTGACCAATCTCCAAGAATACACATGCCATACCGGTATCTTGGCAAATCGGCACATTCTCGTTATCTGAAATTTCAAAGTTTGTGATAATGTTATCCAAAACGCCCTGTGCAATTTCCCAGTCCTCGCATGCTCTGCAATTCTTGATAGCACATTTTACGTCGCTTGGAAGATGTGTATTTGCTTCGATACACAATCTTTCTACCACGTCTGTAATCTGATTTACGTTAATCTCACGCATGGTTTTTCCTCCACTTTATTAACTAAAGAATATAATTAAGAACTGTGACACCAATACAACTGCGATAAGAGCAATTGGGTAAGTTGCTGCATATGCCGCTGCCACATCTTCTGTTCCTGCTGTACCAATTAAAGTTCCAAGAGCCGGTGTACTTGTCATACCGCCCGTGATAGAACCAAGGTTGTTTAAGAGACTCAGTTTTAATACATATTTTGCAAATAAGTATCCCAAGATCATCGGAACAAGTGTCATAATCACGCCGTATACAAAGTACATGACATCGAACATTGCAACGAATTCAGCACCTCCCGGAATACCTGCCCCGATTAAGAACAACATGAGTCCTAATTCTCTGAACACCTTCAAGGTACTCTCCTGTGGCATAATGCTCACTTTGCCAATTCTTCCGAAGTGACCGAATACCAAAGCGACCAAGAGACATCCGCCCGTTGTAGTGAGTGAGAATGTCGGTCCGAATTTAATCATACCTACAAAGATACCTACGATTGCTGCCAATGAGAATGCACAGAATCCAAATCCGTCTAACTCAATCAATTTGCCCTTGTATGCCTTCTTTCCTTCGCCTTCAGAAACCTGAACTAATTTTGCTCTCTCTTCCTCCATGTTTGCTTTTGAAAGCTTTGGAATCAACTGAACAAAAAGCACAACTCCGATGACACCGAAAAGGTATGCGATGCCGTGTCCAACTGCTACTGCGTTCACATATTCCGCTGCAACCGTATCCTTTGCTGCTGAGAATGCCGGTGTAGAAGTAAGTGAACCGGAAAGGAGTCCGACAATCATCGCTGTGAATTCCGCATAGTTTGTCTCTCCCAATGCTCTTCCCAAATAGATACATCCGATTGCAGAGATCCCGCCTGCAACGATGATCAAAAGTCCCAAAAGCACATAAGACTTAAAGTTTTTCTTCATGTTGCCAAAGAATTTCGGTCCTGCGATAAAGCCCACAGATGTTACAAACAGAATCAATCCTAAGCTTTCGATAATCTTCAAAGCATTATCCACGTAAGCAACTTCTTCTACCATCAACTGTGCTTGGAGCGGCTCATAAAAGAAACATCCGAACAACAGGGCGATAATAAATACGCCTGCAGTACCAAGATTTACCCCTTTGATTGTGATACGTCCGAGAGCATAACCTAATACTGCGATTGCAAGTACACAAAACAATAAGAAAGTAACGCCTTTAATAGCAATTACTCCACCAAAAAGTGACATAATTTTTCTCCTCCTAATGAACAGTACGAATTCCAACACCAAACATTCTGCTCAGTGTTGGAAATATCATACTTACTTTATTCTCTTCCTTAGTTTAATCTTGTAACACCTTCCGGTCTGTAGTCCGGCAATAACTTTGGAGATACAACCTCTGGCTTAATACCTGCATCAGCAAGTGTCTTTGAGAACTCGTCTACATGTGAAAGTGTCAATTCTTTGAGTTCTACTTCCTTGCATTTTGCTCCGGCCTGCTGTCCTGCATTGCGTCCGAATACAATAATGTCAAGAAGCGAGTTACCCATAAGTCTGTTTCTTCCGTGAATTCCTCCGATAGCTTCTCCTGCTACATAAAGGTTTTCTACCTCAGACATACCGTTTACGCCAACCTTGATACCACCATTCTGGTAGTGAAGTGTTGGGTAGATGACGATCGGTACCTCTCTCATATCGATACCGCATCTTAAGTACATACGAAGCATACCCGGAAGTCTCTTTTCTAGAGTTCCCTCTCCGTGAATCATATCGATCATCGGTGTATCTAACCAGATACCGTCAGCAACCGGTGTCGGAACACCCTTGCCTCTCTCCTTACATTCACGAATGATACCTGATGCTGCAACGTCACGAGTCTCAAGCGGATGCATGAATACTTCACCATCCACATTTACGAACATAGCGCCCATAGAACGTACTTTTTCTGTCACGAGAGCACCGTAAATCTGTGAAGGGAATGCAACTCCGGTTGGGTGATACTGTAAGGTATCTTGGTATAATAACGGAGCACCTGCACGGTATGCCATAACAAGACCGTCAGCGGTTGCACCGTAGTGGTTTGAAGTCGGGAAACCTTGATAGTGCATACGTCCTGCTCCACCGGTTGCGATGATGACAGTCTTTGCTCTTGCAATCAAGATTTCATTTGTCTCCATGTTCATAAGAACAGCACCTGCTGCCTTACCATCTGTATCC
>JAXJPN010000009.1:0-6979 GCA_036311625.1 Faecalimonas sp. | reverse complement strand
CCTTTAAGAAACGCACCAAATCCACAGAATTTCTGACGCCATCTCCATTCACGTCTCCATTTTCTCGAAGATCATCGTCTTCTTACTGCGCTTCAGCGTCTTTACATAATCCGCTGTAATTCGAAGCGAACGAATAAAGGAATCTAAATTCACATAAGAACGCAAATAATCGTCTACATTGTCTGTTCCCTCTACGAACTTGTAGTATTGATGCAAAGACAGATAATCTGCCACATCATATGTATGCTCCAATACGGTTCTGTCCCATTCTGGGAAGGTCGGCATATACTCTGCAGAGCTTCCTACCACTGCCACTTGAATAGACGGGTCTGTCCATTTCATCATCTTCGCCGCTTCCCGTGCCTTCGCGCCATATTCTTTCGCGGTCAGATGACACATCTGCCAATCTCCATCCATCTCATTTCCGATACACCAAACCGGAATGTTGTATGGGTCCTTGCCACCATTCTTCTTACGCAAATCCGACCAGTAGCTTCCACCTTCAAAATTACAATACTCTACCATATCGGCTGCATCCTGCGGTCCGGCTGTTCCCATATTGACAGCTGCCATAATGTCACAACCAGCCTTCTTCGCCCAAATAGCGAACTCATCAATTCCCACTTGATTAGACTCCACTGATTTCCATGCGAGCTCTAATCGTCTCGGTCTGTTTTCTCTCGGGCCAATGCCATCCTGCCAGCGATAACCAGATACAAAATTCCCGCCCGGATAACGCACAATCGGAACGCCCAGCTCCTTCACCATCTCTAGCACATCGGTTCGAAAACCATCCTCATCTGCAAGAGGATGTCCCGGCTCATAAATACCGGTATAAATCGCACGTCCGATGTGCTCGAGAAAACTGCCGAACAAATTCTTGCTAATTGCACCAATGGCCCTTTCCTTGTCCACTGATACGGTTACCTTTCTCGTCATGCTTTACCTCCACTCTTCCTATTGTTATTATAATCTTATTTTATCTTTTGATTTGATGTGCGTCAACTTAATTCTGTTTATTTAGTTTATATTCAAATTATTCATTTTCCCTATATTTTCTCGACTTTTTCCCATTTTCTTCTACCCCCCCCGCTAATTTTTGTACATTTGCACAGTTTTTATTTGTTTTGTTTGTTTACTATTTTTTCGATTTGTTTTTTTACTTTTATTTCCATCTAATTTATTTCGTTTTTTCCCTTTTTGCATCGACATTTTCTGTGAAAAATGGTATAATATTTCCAAATATTGCAAAAAGGACAGACGCAAAATGATTTACTACAGCACCTTGCAGGCAGCCGCCGATACCTTTTCTGCGCTGGCTTCTCCTGCACGACTTGAAATTATGCAGCTCTTGGCACGGAATGAAGAGATGAACGTGAATGCGCTGGCCGAGAATCTAGACCTCACCGCTGCCACCATCTCTGTACATATTAAAAAGCTCGCAGACTGCGGTCTCCTGCAAATTCGTACCATTCCCGGAAAACACGGCGTGCAAAAGCTTTGCTCCCTGAAGGAAGACAAGATGCTTGTCGAGCTGAATGACTTTTTTACTGCCGAGAATCATCATATGAAGGAAATCAGTATTGGAATTGGGCATTATAGTGCCTATGACATTAAGCCAACCTGCCTGTTGGCAACCAAAGACGGGGTAATCGGTGAATTGGATGACATTCGCTATTTTTCTTTCCCACAGCGTTATGAAGCCGGATTTTTATGTTACGGACATGGATTTCTAGAATATAGTCTTCCGAATCTGTTAGACGAAGATGACCAGCTCATTGAATTACAAGTATCCTTCGAGTTGGCCTCTGAAGCACCCGGTCACAACGATAATTATCCGTCAGATGTGTATTTCCAAATGAATGGCGTGGATTTGGGCTTTTGGACCAGTCCCGGAGACTACGGCGAGAAGCGGGGTTATTTGAATCCATCTTGGTATCCGGATGCATTCAATCAGTATGGCTTGCTAAAGATTTTGATTATTAACCGAACCGGTACCTATATTGATGGTAATACAAAGATTTCGGATGTGACAATTGACCAACTGGGGATTCACTACCAGTCAAAGATTGATTTCCGAATCACTTCACCGGAAAACACGCAACATCCCGGCGGCGTCTCCTTATTTGGAGCCGGATTCGGAAATTATGATCAGGATATCGTGTTTAAGATGTTTGTACGATAAGAGAATGGTGCGGCGCAAGGCGCACCATGTCGAAGGGGGATGTGCATTTACGCACATCCCCCTTCTGCTATGAAGTAACAAAATGTCAACAAAACGTCTGATTTTTACTATGCAAAGCGTCCCTTGAGTTGCTCAAACTCCTCTTTGCCTTTTAAAACTCGGAATGTCAATTCATACTCTCTGCTCTCTCCGGCCTCCAGATATTTCATAGAGCCATTTTCGATTGCATCTTCCATTCCATCAATGCTCGCGTTGGCTGGTTCTAAGCCTACGACATATTCCCCAGCTCCAAGCATCTTCCACTGCAGCATCCGGTCCAAAGAAGTCGTTTCAAACTCTACGCAGATGCCCAAATCCAAATCTGGATTGTAGATGGCAGCCGCCGAGTGATTGTCTGCATCCTTCTTCAGTTTGTGGTAGTAGCAGAGCTCCTCATAGCCTGCCACCGGCTCGGTAATCTTCTGCCAATTTGCAATATCCGCCTGCGATTGCGGATTCCTGCCCTTCATCTCGACTGTCGGCATAAACAATTCACTGTTTGGTGTCAGAATCGGATAGCCGATATTGCAATGATACAGCATCATATTACACGCCTTCTCATAGCCTTCATTCGTCACCTTATCACGCACAACAATCTTGCGTTCCTTGTACTTACAAGTAATTTGTCTTTCTAACGACAGCTTTGTACCAAAGAGCACTGCCTCACGCATCTTGCCTCGAATACACACACTCGGCTCCTCTTGCGATTCATCGATTGTGTAGCTCACTTCCTCTGCCGGAATGTTTGACACATTTCCGTGCAGCCCATGATGCTTGCCCTGATACTCGCACGGCGAACCTATCATCTCCAAACCGCAGGTTGTCATAAAACCAGCCGTAAAGTTCTTTAAGAAACCAATCTCCTTATCATCAAAATACTGTGGCGCAACGGTTCCGCACGGCGATAAAAAGCCAATATTCTCACCACAGAAATCCAGATAATGGATATCCATTCCACGACTTAAGTTCACTTGAAAATGCATACCCGAATGGTTCTGCACATCAATCACTTCCACGCCTTTTGCCTTGCCTTCTTGTAGCTCATACCTTTTGACAGTCAAAAGCTGGTCTCGATTTCCTATATATTTCTTTTCTTCACAGTATCTCATATCTGCACCTTCAGCCTATGCCATACCGTATTTCTTAAGCATATCCTGCTCATACTTCAAGAGGTATGCAGCTTCCTTGTCAAGGAAAGCCTCGTCAGCCGGATCAAGGTCTCTCCAAACCTTGATATCTCTACCAACTTCTCCACCCATCTGTACAAATGGCTCAGATACGATTCTGCCCTTGTAGTTAATATCTGCAAGTGCTTGGAACACCTCATCAAAATTGATGTGTCCGCGTCCCGGAGCTCTACGGTTGTTATCACCCGTATGGAATGAGCCAAGCTTATCGCCTACCAGACGAATGGCATCTCCGATATTGTTCTCTTCGATATTCATATGGTATGTATCCAACAGGATTGCGATGTTCTTGCTGTCAATATCCGCAACATAATCCAAAGCTTCCTGTGCGGTGTTGATCACACATGCTTCAAATCTGTTTACAGCCTCTACACAGTAGATAACGCCATAATCCTCAGCCGTCTTTACAATCTGACGCATGCTGTCTTTTGAGCGATTCACGATATCCGTCTTATCATTTACGATGTAGTCCGGAGAACCCCAACCAGCATAGCTTACACCAGAGATGATCTTTCCATCCATATAGCCCACACATTCTACGATGCGCTTCAAGTAATCAATACCTCCAAGACGAATCTTATCATCTGCATGTGACACATCATATGCCGGGTCAAGACCTAAGCTGTAGGTCAACTCGATGCCCTCTGCGTCTGCAGCCTTCTTAATCTCTGTCATACGCTCTTTTGTCATCTCGAGTAACGGCTGTGCTTGGAATTCCAAGATATCAAAGCCAATTTGCTTTGCTTTCTTTACATATTTGATGTGATCAAAGTCCCAGTTCTTTTCCCAAAAGTTTGTAAAAATACCTAATTTGTTCATCTGCTTCTCCTCCATCTACTTAAATTTTATCGATACAATATCCCAAATACTTCTCCAATGCTTCTTTTACCGCATCCGCTACATTACCCTTCGTAATACATACGTGGTGACGGAAGCCATACGTTCCCATATACTCTAAGAAGCTCTGAATATCTTCTTTTTCTAACACGATACCTGAACCAAAGAACGCCTCCTCGATTGCATCATCTGTCAGCTTGCCTTCTGAAACGAAGCCGCACAATTTTCCGTCTTCTGTACGCATACTTGCAAAAGTAACATCTCCGGTAGCAATCTTCACTTTATTTACGCCGACGCCGGTGCCTTCACCAAAGCTCTTCTTAAACATCAAGTGCTCAATGGTCTCACCCTTGCCCTCTGTCATCGAAATCGGAACCGGTCCGCAGTGGAACAAGATACACTTATTCGGGTCTTTGCCAAAGTTATTGTTCACATCCAAAAGCATAGTCGGATGTGCAGCTGCCAAAGAGATTGCTCTGGTCATTACTGTATTATTGACATCCAACTCGCAAGACGCTGCGATTCCGCGCTCATTCAAGTCACAGAGTACCAAACACGGTGCGATTCCGAGCTGTGTCTCGAACTCATTCCAGCAGCGAATTGCAATGCCCTGCAAATCGTACTCTTTGATGATGTCATCGATTACAACACCAAGAGTTGCAATCTTTGTAAGCTTCTCCTCCGGGAAAGAACCAAAGTTTGTAATTGTCAAGTAATCTGCCTTCTTCGCATTCACACGTCCTTCTTCCACATGCTTCATGCGCTCAAATACATCTGTCAAGTCAATGGTCTCTACGTTGATTCCTACATTCTGCATCGCAATCTCATCGAAACGAACGGTCTTAAATGCAGTTGTACGTGCACCGATTGCACCGACGTTAAAGCACTTCATACCGGCAACCACGCGGCAGATTCCTGCAAACTTCTCAATCTGCTCTGCAAATTCCGGGTCTGACGGATTGCATGCAAATGGCTTAAAGATGGTGTATTTAATCTTGTGCTGACGAAGCACGTTACACATCGCAATCTTTCCGCACAAAGCATCTCTACGGTGTGCAAAATCCATCTTTCCTTCTTCGTCTCTGTAAGCCTGTACCAAAATCGGCACTCCACAATTCTTGAGTGCTACCACTGCACCGTTCTCATCACCAAAGTTTGGAAGACATAAGATAACACCTTGATACTTTCCACGATTCTCTTCCAAAAACTGTGCATAGTTCTTCCCCTCTGCAATTGTCTCTACTGCGCCATAACGTCCTACTGACTCCGGTGGCATAATATAGTCGTATCCCGCCTCTTTTACCGCCTGCGCAAGCTCCTGTCTTGCATCTGCAATCGACTCACCCGGAAAAAATCCACGATTTCCGAAATACAGTGCAAATGTGATTTTCTTGTTCATATTCTCCTCCTTGAATTGAATTTTATTTAGAAAGTTCTCTCCGAACACTTTCTCAAAACAATTTACTTGAACGTTCAAGTAATGGCAAAAAATAGAAAGCTCTTACAATGACCTTTCTATTTTTGTAAATCCAGTTTCCTAGTCGTATCTCGAACTGCCAGTTCTACCGGAATTACAACCTGCTTATTCTCTATGATATCTTTTTGAATCAGCTTCATAATGGCCTCTACCACTTCGGTTGCCATCTTCGTCTTCGGGGTAATTACCGTCGTCAAGCGACAAGGCAAGTTCAGTTTGGACTGAATCCCGTCAAAGCCCACGACGGATACATCCTCCGGCACTCTCTTTCCCATATCTGTAAGCTGAGAAATCGCCTCCCACGCAATCATATCACTGTAGGCAAAAATTGCAGTAAAGCCTTCTTGCTCTCCCAAGCTCTCTTGCAGAATGTCTCGAATATTATCACCAAAAGGATTCACCTCATAAATCAAACGTTCATCAATCGGAATCTCTGCATCAGCCAATGCTGCCCGGTAGCCCTCAATACGCTCTCTCGCAGAGGAGATATGCGGCGAGCTCCCAAGACACAAAATTCTGCGATGATTCAAAGAAAGAAGATACTCTGTGGCTGCATAACCACCCTGATAGTCATCCCAAATCACAGAATTCATCTGTCCTTCATCAAAATGTCTGCCCAGTAACACATACGGAATCCCTTCTTGTTCCAGCAAATCAAAACTCTCTTTGGTCTGCTGCGTCGGACATATAATAAATCCATCTACATGATGGCTGAGCGCTGTCAAAACCGCCTTCTTCTCCTTCTCGGGATCCTCGTTCGTATTCATAACAAACATACTATAATTCAAGCGGTCAAACAGAATCTCCATCTCCCGCACCATAATCCCAAACAAGGGGTTGGAAATATCACTGACAAGCACCGCAATCGTCCTCGTAATGCCGGAGCGCAAACCGCCTGCAAGAGAATTCCGAATATATCCCATCTCATCCGCAGTTCTCTCAATCAACTGCCTCGTCGCCTCAGAAATATCAGACTTGCCATTCAACGCGCGGGATACAGCATTGATTGAATATCCCGTACGCTTCGCAATGTCTTTGATTGTTACTCGCGTATGTCTTCCCTGTTCTTCCATTATGGCTTCCCTTCATGTACGCAAAAGCTAATCTTGAACGTTAAAGTAATTGTAGCGTTTTCCTTGCCATCTGTCAATCCTTTTTGCAATTATTTTGAATTAAAAAGGAATGTGATTTTACTCACATCCCTTCGCTTTGCTATTCTTAGTGATGGAACAGACGAATGCCCGTAAACGCCAT
>JAXJPN010000008.1:0-4665 GCA_036311625.1 Faecalimonas sp. | reverse complement strand
CGTAAAGGCACGCATTTTGCTGCCCTCCGAGTCCCTGTGCGGCTTGCTTGCTATTTTGCAACAGCCCCTTTCAACATCTCTTCTATCATACGCTGGCATCTTGCGCCTATCGCCTTCTGTTCGTCTTTCTCCAACGCACTTGCATCAATCGGATCTCCATACTCCACAATCACGTGGGTCTTTCGAATCCAAGGCAGGTGTGCCTCCCACACTTCTACCGTATTACTGATTGCTACCGGAACAATCGGACAACCTGTCTTGGTTGCAATCTTAAAGGAACCCTCCTTAAACGGCAATATCGTTCCTTCTTCACCCTTATTCCTTGTCCCCTCCGGGAAAATGCAAATGGAAATGCCCTGCTTAATCTGCTCAATCGCCTGTAGTATCATCTTCATACCGGAACGCGGGTCTTTTCGGTCCAAGAAGATGCAGTATAAATAACGCATCCACACACGGAGAGACGGAATCTTCTCAATTACATCCTTTGATACAAAGCCCGTCAGCCTCGTACACTGCACATACAAGACAAGAACATCAAAGATGCTTCTGTGGTTCGCCACGTACAGTGCAGGCACTTCCGGGATATTCTCTTTCCCTTTTACCGTAATGCGAACACCGCAAATCTTTAAAACGACACGTATTGCCCACTGCACAATATGGAGTGAACTCTCGTCTTTTTTCTTTTTATTGCTTCTTCCAATCAGCCATTCCACAAAAAATATGGGATAAGAAATCAAGAGAAACAACACGACAAATACAATTGCCAGTAACATTCTAATCATAACGATTCCTTCTTTCTAAAATCCTAACGTCCGTACAAGCGCGTGGTTCTTAAAAGCCCCTCTGCCAATCCGTCCGAAAGCAGCTCTTTCTCATAACGCCAAGCCCAGTTCTGCGCTGCAACTCCCGGCGTATTCATACGCCCTTCCTCACCGATTCCAAGCACATCCTGAAGCGGAACTACCGCGTACGCCGCAACTGTTCCAAAGCAAGTACGCAGGAAATCCCAGTGTACATTCCCACCATCTGTATTCATATAGCAACGCACCTTATCTCTCGCATATTCCGGTGCATTCGCATACCAGCCCTTTGTCGTGTTGTTATCGTGCGTGCCCGTGTAGCACACACAATTTGTCGTCTGAAACTGGTGTGGCAGGAACGAGCTCTCATCCGTCGCCTCAAAAGCAAACTGTAAAATCTTCATTCCCGGCAAGCCAAAGCGGTCACGCAAATCGCGCACCTCTTGCGTAATGGTTCCCAGATCCTCTGCAATAATCGGAAGGTCCTCGCCAAGCTCCTTTGCAATTGCAAGGAACAAATCGTCCTTTGGGCCATCCTCCCAAGCACCGTTCTCTGCCGTCTCATCCTCTGCCGGCACTGCCCAGTACTCATCCAATCCCCGAAAATGATCGATACGCACATAATCTGCCAGTTCTAGCTGTTTGCGAATACGCGCAATCCACCACGCATAGCCAGTCTTCTTGTGCGCCTTCCAATCATAAAGTGGATTCCCCCAGAGCTGCCCTGTCGCAGAAAAATAATCCGGCGGAACACCTGCCACCGCAAGCGGATAACCCTTGCTGTCTAACTGGAACAGACTCTGATTTGCCCATACGTCCGCACTGTCAAGCGACATAAAAAGCGGAATATCTCCTATAATTTTAATATCCTTTTCATTCGCATAGGCTCGCAGCTCTGTCCACTGCTTATTAAAAATAAACTGCACAAAATAATAATACTCCATCTCCTGTGCAAACTCTTCCAGCAACTTCGCCTTCGTTACCTTATTCGGCTGACGATACTCTTTTTCCCAATCTAACCAACAGCGACCCTCGTGCTTATCCTTACAAGACATATAAAGCGCATAATCTTCCAACCACGCATCATTCTCCTTGCGAAACTTCTTGTATTCCTTTAATAACTCTTTGTCTGTCACCTCTGCAAAACGTGCAAATGCAAGTCTCAATATGTGGGTCTTCCAAGGAATAATCGTCCCATAATCCACTGCCCGTCCATCGCCGCGCGGACAGTCATAAAGCTCCTCTGTTCTCAATAATCCCTGCTCTACCAAAAGCTCCGGACTGATAATCAGTGGCTGTCCTGCGAACGCAGAAAAGCTCTGGTAGGGCGAATCTCCAAAGCCGGTTGGCGTAAGCGGCAAGGTCTGCCACAGATGCTGTCCTGCTTTTTCCAAAAAATCAATAAATGCATATGCCTCCGGGCCCAAATCTCCAATGCCGTATGCGGATGGCAGCGATGTCGGGTGGAGTAAAATCCCCGAAACACGGGGTAATTTCTTCTTTGTCATAGTAAATCCTCTTTCTGTTTTGTTACATATCACTTATTATAGCGAAGGTAGCGCGGAATGGCAATGCCTTTATCATACGAGTTTTTCCGCTAATTCAGGAATGTCATATACCAAAGTATCATACACGATTTGCAAATCTATATGTCCATATTCATGCACAATGCGATTACGCAATCCATAAATGTCCGTCCAAGGTACATCTTTCATATATTTCTGTATGAAAGACATATCCTCTTGCAATTTTGCAAGGTAATATCTATCATCTTTCAGATTATCCATAAATCTTTTTTCCCTCTTTCAATATCTCCTCCAACAATTCTAAATTGTCTTTTAATTGCTCACTGGTTACTACATCTACATTTTTGTTTAACTGATTTTTTATTCTCTCTACTAAGCCATAGAATTTCAACCCCTTTACTTCTGAAGAAAGCAACAAATCCACATCGCTCTTCTCTGTCGCCTTCCCCTTTGCATACGAACCAAATAAGTAACAAAATGTAATGGGATATTCATCAAAGACAGCCTTACACATTTGCACAATTTCATCATACTCCAAAATTCCATGCGTCTCATCGACGTAAACGAATTCCTTTAGCTCTTGCACTATATAACGATATTTGAGCGTACCTTTCTTTGTAACATCATTTTCATATGTCTTATATGTGCGCAAGGATACGCCTACATATGCAGCCGCCCGTGCTTGTGTCATTTTTGCCTTTTTTCGTAATTCTTTTAATTCCATACCACACACCTCAAACTTAGTATAGAATGATTTGCACTTTTTGTCAATTTAAAGGTGCAATTTTTGCACTTTTCATTTGCTCTAAGTGCAATTTTAGATTGTAATTCATATGAATTTCCCGACTGAACAGTCTCAGAATTCCGATTCGCTTTCGTGAAAATATGTATCCCAATACATACGCTTATTATAACCAAGCTAGCGCGGAATGGCAATGCCTTTATCAAAAAAACCGCTATGCACATCAAATCACATAGCGGTTTTATCTAGCTAATTATATTTTCTTTTCTTCTGAACACCAACAGCTCCCGCACACACAACAGATGCAACACACGCAAGCATAATCCACATAACCACATTGCTTGTATCCGCTGTCTTTGGCGAAGTTGTGTTCTCGGTTTCCGTTTCTATCTGCGTACCTGCAAACGCAAAGTACCCCAAACTATCCGTCTCAAAAGTTACCTTTGTACCATCCAACACGAAATTCACTGATTCCACTGTTCCATTATCCAAGAAATGAAGCAGTTGGACATCCTTATGTTTTGCCAAGAGATTTGCCGGAACCTCAATCGTAACTTTAATTTTTCCATTTGGCTCATATTTTAATGGCTTAATTTCCGAACCATCTGTTGCTGATTCGCGCAATACCAAAGAAATATCCCATGTTGAAATAAGTGTAACTTTTTTTGATGTCCCAAAGAAATCATCCTTTTTCTTATCCAACTCTGCTTTTGTTTGTGCATCTAAAGTTTCTGTCACATTCCCTGCATCCAAAGTCACATTCTCATTAAGGACTGTATCTCCAACTGCCTCTACTTTAGCAACAACTGTTCCCGTTGTATCTTTCTGCTCAACCTTTGTAATGTCTTTTCCGATATTTACAGTAAGCTCCGCACTACAAACCTTACAGGTTCCTTCCTTCAAACCTTCTTTTGTCGCACTTGCTTCCTCTACAACCTTCCACTCCTCTACAATATGACCCACAGGATTCGTGTAAGTATCTACATAGCTGTCTTGACATCCTATACATATATGTGTTGTAAATCCCTTGTCTACACAAGTCGGCGCCGTTACTGTTTCCTCATATTTGTCATGATTATTTGCATCTTTGGCTCCATACGCTGTATTACAAGCCGCACAAACTGCTTGCTTTGAGCAGCTTGCCTGCCCACCCTTGTGGTTTTCATAGCCGAACTTTACTCCACAACCACAAGTATAGTAGTGCTGCCTATTAAATAACTTTTGCTCGAATCGGAGTAAACCAATATTTTGTAATTAGTACTTCCCGTACTCTTTCCTGTGAATTTCACAACACCACTATTGATTGTTGCATCAATTATTGAAGTATCATAATCAATGCTCATGATTGCCGAATCAGGATAAAACATGGAAGTATTAAGCGTCACCTCTGTACTAGCATCAGTTGAAATGGTTACAGACGTTTTATCCGGCAACGTATTAAAATACCAGCATTGCTGACAAGTTTTTACCTTTGCATAATCATCTGTCAATTTCCAGCTACCGCAAGTATCATAATCTTTCGCAAATCCATAGCACTGTGTACCTCCGTCAAAACTTCCTGTCCACCTGCTTTCAGCAGGATAACTAGAAATAACCG
>JAXJPN010000007.1:0-30677 GCA_036311625.1 Faecalimonas sp. | reverse complement strand
TCCGCACTCCTAACGGCGAAACCAAAAGTGGTGTGCACTCAATTCGCAAGTTGTGGGCAGAAGAAACCGCCGAGAGATACACCAAAGACGGCAAAAATGGAACAAAAATGGTAATGTCAGAATTAGGCCACGGCGAAGATAGAAAAGACCTTGAGGACACTTATTTGCATAGCAAAAAGTGAAAATGTAAACAATTTGTAAACAAATTCAAAAAAGGCTCAAATTACTTGAAATTTATTTTTTTATAAGTTATATAGTTATATATACTTAACTTTAGGTATTATAGGTATATAACTTTTTTAAGTTGTATAGATAATAACTTAATATAAGTTATTAGGTAAATTACTTAACAATAAGGTATATAGGTAAATCTCTTAAACAAAGGTAAATAGGTGGATTACTTTGAAAAAGGTTTTAGTTATAACCCTTATAGAAAGGCTTGATTTAGATATATAACTTAATTGGGTTGAGAAGTTAAATACCTTACAACAGAGAACGAATATACTCCTTTTAGATTAAAAAAGTTTAAGTAAATAAATTTAAAGGAGTGTTTGTTTTTATGCTTACACAAAAATTAAAAAACATTTACGAAAATTATTTTTTAGGTGGTTACATTTCAAACTTGATTGATAACCCCGACAAATCTTACATTTCTATTTCGATGAAATCATTTAACGATGAAAGTAGCAAAACCATTTTTATTATGGTTTACAGAAAAGCAGGGTATGGCGACAACAAATATCCAAACCCAATGGCAAAAATCGTTAAAGATGCTTTTGAAAAACACATCCCGATTTGTTGTGTCTATTATAACGACAATGGCAAAGGAAATAAAATGTCTTGCTGCTATGCCAATTTTTCAGTTGATAAATATGCCGAAGTTACCGACGGCGAATTACCTTTTTAACGGAGGTATATCAATATGAAAATTAGAGCGACGGGAACACCCGAACAAATTGAAATCTTAATTGAACGACTCCCCTTGATTATAGGTACACAATGCAACTACATAAGCAAACCATATAAACAAACAAGGAAATGCAAAACAAGTAAATATGTATCCGTATATTTAGATTTTGAAGATTACGAATTGCACGACTAACCCTCAAAGACTGTGTTTTATGCACAGTCTTTTTGATATTTTATTATATGCACAATATAAATCTTATTTAGGAACAGAAGAGCTTGCACATCTCGAGATTGTGTCTGCCATCATCTATCAGCTGACAAAAGACCTTACTCTGGAAGAAATCCAGAAGTCAGGCTTTGACAAATACTATGTAGACCACACCTTAGGAATCTACCCGCAGGCTGCAAGCGGTATGCCTTGGACGGCTACTTACTTCCAGTCAAAGGGTGACCCGATAACAGATTTGCACGAAGATATGGCAGCAGAACAGAAAGCACGCACAACCTACGACAACATTCTGCGTCTTGTAAAAGACCCGGAAGTATGCGACCCAATCCGCTTCCTGCGCGAACGCGAGATTGTACACTATCAGAGATTCGGCGAAAGCTTAAGACTCGTACAGGATCACTTAGACAGCAAGAACTTCTACGCAATCAATCCAGAATTTGATCCACCGCTGAAAAAGGACTGTCCTTGCAACTAGTCCACATTACTGTGCATAAGATGTGCATCTTTTTATATAGAACAAAGAGTCGCTTGCGACTCTTCGCGCCCGAGCGGATTGCGTAGCAATATACTTCGACTCCGCGAGGGTGCTGCGTGCCAGCGACACGCGTTTAGCACCGACCGAAACGAAGTGTAGACCGCATCCTCACGGAGTGTTTTTGCTTTATGGAAACGAAGTTTCCTATAAAGCAAAAAAAGGTTTGTGCCCTTTCCGGGCGCAAACCTTTTACATACAACTCACTTTATTGAACGATGCCTTCAAATCCCAAATCGTCCAAAATCTCCAACGCACTCTTGACGCAATGCTCACAGCCGTCAATCGTCACCGTCTTTTCTTCCAGGCTCACCGCAAAATCCAACTCCGCAGTGTTCATCGCTTTTGTAATTCGTTCCACGCACTTCTCGCAGTGCATATCTTCTACTTTAATCTTTGTCATTCTCTCATCCTCTTTTCTATAATTTTTTCATGCGAAGTCGCAAGGCGTTACTCACAACAAACACCGAGCTAAATGACATCGCAAGTCCACCAAGCATCGGACTCAAAAGCATACCATTTAACGGATACAAAATACCTGCCGCGATGGGAATTCCGCATACATTATAAAAGAAAGCCCAAAACAGGTTCTGCTTAATATTGCGCATCGTTGCCTTGCTAAGCTTTATCGTCTTATAAATGTCACGTAAATCCGACTTCATCAATACAATATCCGCTGAATCCAATGCAATGTCACTACCACTGCCAATGGCAACTCCCACATCTGCCTGCACCAATGCAGGTGCATCGTTGATGCCATCTCCCACCATCATCACGCACTTGCCACGCTTCTGCAAACCTTCGATTGCGGCAGCCTTTGCATCCGGCAACACCTCTGCAATCACCTCGTCAACGCCTGCCTGCTTGCCGACAGCTTCCGCTGTAAAACGATTGTCTCCCGTCAACATATACACAGCAATGCCAAGCTTTTTGATGCTTTCGATTGCCTGCTTACTACTCGGCTTCATCGTATCCGCCACACACACAAGACCTGCAAGCTCGCCATCCACAGCTACATACATTGGTGTCTGCCCTTGACTGGCAGCCTCCTTTGCCTCTTCTTCATAACTTGTAATGTCTATCTTCTGCTCTATACAGAGCTTGCGATTCCCAATGGAATAGTTCTTCCCCTCAAGAACAGCCACGATACCCTGACCGGAAATACTCTGAAATTCAGTCGGTTTTGCAAGCACCATCTGTCGCTCTCCTGCTTCGCGCACAATCGCCTGCCCTAATGGATGCTCAGAAAGCTGTTCACAGGAAGCCACAACCCGCAACAATTCTTCCTCCTGCATACTGCGGCTTAGGATTTCTGTAACGGTCGGTTTTCCCTCCGTAATCGTACCGGTCTTATCCAGCACGACCGCGTCCACCTTATGACTGATTTCCAAAGCCTCACCACTCTTAATCAAGATTCCGTGACTTGCACCCAAACCGGTACCCACCATAATCGCAGTAGGCGTCGCAAGCCCCAATGCACAAGGGCACGCAATGACCAACACCGACACAAAAATCTGGAGCACAAAGGCCGTATCATAGCCCAAAATCGCCCACACAATCGCTGCTATCAGCGCAATACCAATTACTACCGGCACAAAATATCCCGCAACGGTATCAGCAAGCTTGGAGATGGGCGCCTTCTTGCCCTGCGCCTCTTCCATCATACGCACAATCTTTGCCAAAGTCGTATCACTTCCGACACGTGTGACCGCTACAACAAGCACGCCCTGATAATTGACACTACCGCCAATGACCTCGTCTCCTGCTTCCTTCTCCACCGGAATACTCTCCCCAGTCAGCATCGACTCATCCACACTCGTCATACCTTCCACGACAACTCCGTCCAGCGGAATCCGACTGCCCGGCTTCACCAAAATGTGTTCCCCACAGGCCACTTGCTCCACCGACACCTCTACCTGCTGTCCGTCTCGCAACACGAGCGCTGTATCCGGTGCAAGTGCCATCATCTTGCGTATCGCTTCCGAAGTCTTATGTTTGCTTCTACTCTCCATATACTTCCCAAGCATCACAAGCGTAACGACCATTGCCGCAGACTCGTAATACAGATTGTGAACTGCATGCGCATCACTCGGAATCAGACAAGTCATGACCAAGCTGTACAAGAACGCACTCCCCGTCCCCAAAGCCACCAAAGAATCCATATTGGGATTCCCTTTGAATAGACTCTGGAATCCCACAACATAGAACTTTCGGCCGTTAAACAGGATGATAGCCGTCAGCAACAGTTGGACACCGGCAAATACCATCGGACTTTCGTGCATATCCATAAATGCCGGAAGCGGAAATGAAATCGGCAGCATATGTCCGATACAGATATAAAGAAGCGGAATCGCTAAAATGATGTTTGTCAACAAACGATGCTTCGCCTTTTGCATCGCCTCTTCTGACAACTCCTCCTCTGCCAGCTTTTCCTTTTTACTCTTTTCCACCGCCTGCTCGGCACCAAAGCCTGCTCGCTCCACCTTTGCAATAATATCCGCAGGCTTTAGCTGTGCCTCATCATATGTGATTGTTAAAATACCTGTCGTAAGATTGACATTGCTCTCACTCACACCACTAAGCTTTCTTGTCACACGCTCAACGGCACTGCTGCAAGCGGCACAAGTCATCCCCGACACCTTGTATTTCTCAGTAATCATTCAAATTCCTTTCCTACTCCTGCAAAATCGTTCTCGGGCTCAGGGTTACTTCGTAAGTCTTTTCTACATACTCACCTTCTCCATTTGCTACAGCAACAACGACTTTCACCTTCTCGCCTTTTTCATAATACTGTAGATATCCCTGCAACTCTTCCATACTGCCTACACGATTGCCATCGAATTTTACAAGAATACCCTTCTTCGGAAGACCGGCCTTCTCAGCTGCACCGCCTTTAATCAACTCGGAAATCTGCACGCCTTGCGGAATTCCATACAGCTCAGAAATCTGCTCTGTGACATTGATGCCTGTAATACCAAGTGCTCCTTGCTCCGACTCTGCTACCTTTTGACGGGTCTGACGGTTCATCATCTCATTGATAATATCATTTACATCCGAAATCGGTATCGCATATCCCATACCTCTACTGCATTCGCATTCACCTTTACCGTATTGATTCCAATAACCTCTCCTTTTGCATTCAACAACGCTCCACCGCTATTTCCCGGATTGATTGCTGCATCTGTCTGAATCAATTTCGTGTCAAAATCTTCGATTTCGCGCTGTAAGGCACTGACAATACCAACCGTCACCGACTGTCCATATCCAAGTGCATTTCCAATTGCAATGGCTGTCTCACCAACAGCAAGTGCATTGGAATCACCAAGCGTCGCTACCTTGACAGCATCTAAAGTACTTTCCCCAATTTCCGATAATGGCACTGCAATGACCGCAATATCAATATCCGGGTCTGCACCCTTGACATATGCCTGTACACTCGCTTCATCTGCAAAGGTCACCGTCAAAGAAGTATTGCCTGCAATTACATGATTATTTGTCACCATCAAAAGCTCTGTATCACTCTGTCCAACAATAATTCCAGAACCTCGACTCGTTGTCTCTTGCTGCTGCGTTCCGCCAAAGAAATAGTATTGTACCTCTTGTACACTCATATTTGTAATCGAAACAACCGATGGCATCACGTTCTTTGCAACGGTTGCAACATTCGATTCCACCCCTGCGTTATCTCCACTTGCTGTCTGGGTCGTGGTAACTGTCTTTCCACTGTTCGTCGTCCTCTTTCCAAAAATACCATCTACGATTCGATTTGTTCCTTGAAATACAAGACTGGCAACCACACCAAAAGTCAAAGCAAGACAGATGGTTACAACCCACTTCTTGTTCTTTCCTGTCCCTTTTTTCTTTTTCTCTTTCTTTTCTTCTTTCTGTTCTTGCGCTTCCTGTACATAGGAATAATGGTACGTCATATCTGGATTCGGATTCCCGTAATTATAGCTTTCCGTCTTTTGCGCCATCTCCGGCTCGATATCCACTGTCGGTTCTTTCTCCACTTCTACAGCCGGCTCATTTTCCACTGAATTTGTCTCTATCTGTTCATTCTCATATGCATTGTCCATATCCTTGAACTCCTTTCTTTTCATGCCTGTAGTCTATCAAGTATTTGTGTCAAAAATGTGTACACTTTTCAAAAAAATTAAGAACACAGACCTCACTTATATCCAAAAAGGAGATGCTCACACATCTCCCTTTGTTCTTAGTCATCTAAATCAATGAAATCCACTTCAAAGTCGTCTTCATCGTCGTCCTCAAAAACGGTGTCCTCATCGTCTTCTGTATCTAATACGGCTTTTGCAATTGCATCCAAGTCTTCTCTTGCAGTTGTCATTCTGCTCTCTTGCTTTGCAATCGGTTCAAAAACATCTTCCTCTTTTTCCTCTGTCACAGCTACTTCCTCTGCCGGTGCAAACAATTCTTCCATCGCCGGTTGCTTCTCAGCCGGAGCTTCTTCCAAAATGTCGAGTGGTACAATCGCGATATCATCTGTGTCTTCTTCTTTTTCCAAGACAACATCTTCATCTGTCATATCATCAATTCGGATAAACATATCATCTTCTTCCGAATCCGCATCATCTTCATCATCCAAATCAATGCCGTATTCATCATACAACTCATCGAGCTCTGCATTCCGATTGTATAGCTTCACACTCAGAACAATGATAAGGATAAGGAAAATAACTACACAGATACCAATCGCCAAAATCAGTATATCTGCGTTCTCCCCAAGATTATCAAGGAGCGAACCCTTTTCATCTTCCTGCACATTCTTCTCATCCGGAACCGAAAATCTCTGATAGGTACCTTCTACCGTGTCATATTGGTACAAAGAATTCTCTCCTTGATTATTCTTTGCATACAAAAGACAGAGTTCCGGCTCATCGGCATCCTGCCATGCAGGGAACTCGATGCCATCAACTGTGACTGTCTTCTCCACATACTGTGAAGGCAAGGACACGCCACTGGTATTTGACAGCAAGGTAATGGTCGTACTCTCAGAAATGTCAATCTGCTTAAATGGAGCAAAGGTTGCATCCTCGCTCTGATACATAAAGAATGCACCGTTGTTCTCTGCATCCACCAGATAACCCAAATAAATATTCACAGCTTCGTTCCAGACAACTGTCTGCTCTTTGCCGTCATATTCCATCGTAGTCTTTGCATATCCCTCTGGAATGTCACTGTCTGCAAATGCAGAAGAAAAAGTATAGCTAACACCATCCACCTCTACACGAAGCTCACCATCCGTATTCGCCGTCGGTCCATCCACCGGAACTACCGGTGCCTCTCCGGCTGCAATGGTAATGGTTGAATTGCCACGTTGCAAATCAAGCTTTGCATTTGCTGTATTATACACCTCATAGCTAGATACCTCGACCTTCGCTGTACCTTCCTTTAACACTAAGAAGTTCATAAAAAACTCTACACGATTAGCACTTTGCTGTCCCTTTACCTCGTAAGTGAGCTGTCCGGCACCAGTCTCTGACACGCTGTCTCCACTCTGGAACTTCAACTTCTCTGTATCGTAAGTCATCACAATCTTGCGGTCTTCAATGGCACTGTCAGCCTCCAAAACACCCTTCAAACGCAAGGTCTCGCCCACCTTCGTCGATGGATCCTCAAACATAATCCTGTTTGCAGCCAATGCCATCATGGAAAAACAAGAAACCATCAAGCACACTGCGAGGAACAATCCTGCTACTTTTTTCATCCTTTTCATAATCTTTCCTCTTTCTTTATCACGTATTTCTAAACACTCTTCCATCTTACAGTATTTCCCAAGAAATGTCTATCTTTTTTCACGAATCTTCATCCGTATTCGTATCGGCCGCACCCTCGTAATCTGCACGAGTATAGCCGGTCACAGCAGCAATCTGCTCTGCAATATCCAACACTGTCTGCGATGCTTGATAGCTGTCCTTTGGATATAGGAAAGCATGCAGCTCCTGCACATTCTCAGCCAGCCCTAGTGGAATCACCACACTTCCAAGTCCCTCCACAATATCATCGGTCAACTCAAACGGAAAGCCCTTGTTCTCACCCAGCTTGTATTGCGTTGCACCGGCTGCCAGCTTCATAAGTTCTCCCAAGCTAAAACTTGTAGACACCTGTTCTGCCACTTGGTCGATAATTTGATTCAGAGTCTTCAAATCTGCCCGCTGCGCCTTCTCTGCTACCTTTTGAATCACAAGGCGTTGCCGCTCTGTACGCGCATAATCCTCACCAACATTCTTTCGAATACGTGCATAGGTCACTGCTTGTACCCCATCCAAGTTCTGTAGACCGCCGCTCACAAACACCGCTTCCTTGCCCGCAACCTCTGCGGTCTCGCCAATATAAAGATTGATTGCTTCTGCTTCTGCATCCGTAACATCAATCTCAATGCCGCCCAGCAAATCAATCACATCTGCCAAAGCCTTGAAATCTACCGTTGCATAATGTTGAATATCCAAATCCAGATTTCGATTCAGCATGTTAATGGCATCCTGCGGCCCTCCGTCAAAGTAGGCATAATTCGCCTTTGCGAGCTCACCGGAAGCCTGCCGCATCAAGGTATCACGGTACACGGAAACCAAACGTACTTCCTTTGTCTTATTGTCAATTGCTGCAAGAATAATCGTATCTGCATGCGCGCCCTCTTCCAGTTGTCCTTCACGAGAGTCTCCGCCAAACAAAGCAATGGTCGTGTAACCCTCTTGCGCAACCCCTTCGTTCACGGTAATCTCGCCTTCTTCAAAGAAGTTCAATTGCATCTTACCGTATTTCATCATTACATAACCGATTCCCAACAAAATTGCAAGAATCATCAACTCCACAAGCAGAAATATGGCTCGCTTACGCCTTCTTGCTCTGCGCTTCTTTGCCGCCTTCTCTGCTTTTGCCTCTTTCAAGCTTCTTTGCTTTCCTGCCATATTCTCTCCCCTTATTGCAAGCTAACGGTTCCCGGAGTCGTATAGGCAATATAACTCTTTCCCCGATTGATTACCAATTCCTCACCGGATTCTCTATAGAAACGCAAGTATGCATCCTCGTCTCCGTTCGCCTTTGACCAGCGAATCGGCTCCATAGAACCATTCGAAATGTAGTATCCCTTTGCATTGGCAGAACCTGCCCAGTTAATTTTTTTGTGACCCGCCTCATCTCGAACAGAAATGCTTGTTTCCAACACAAACACATTCGTAAACGATAAAGTTTCCTTCGTCTTTCCATCGATGTGGTCGTGACCATTTATTTTTTTATAATACACCTGCTTGTCCGCATCATAGTTGAAAGTCGCAGTCGCAGCTCCAAAGCGAATATGCGCCTGTGTACAGGCTCCGCCTGTCGGTGTAACCAGCTCCCCAAACGCCGCAAACGGAAATGCCGTTCCCTTCTTCGAATCCTTCAGTTCCGTTCTCTTTCCATCCGCTTCCACAGCTTCCGCAAACTTTGTCCCCTTAAAATATCCTGTATGTTCCATCGAATAGCCTGCCTGGCGCCTGCTTGTATCTCGTCCAAACAGAGCATGTGGATTCGCTATTCCATCATAGCGATCAATACCTAAGGAATTCACATAACTGATAATCGTCTGGTCACTTCCCCAATGCACATAGAACGCATCAAACCCCTGTGCAATCGCAGGGTAATAATAGCGACAACTGCGAATGGCACAAATATCCGGCATTGTTGTATAATCACCATACAAGGCCATCAGTCGTGTAAGATTCCCTTCTACCGGAAGCTCAAATATGACATCTGCCTGTGCAACCCCATACTGTGGCAAAGCCGCCTCAACGTTATTGACCATCACCGCTACCGGCCGCTTCCCAATCGCTTCCTTTGAAAGATCGTCGATGCCTGTCAGCAAATTCTGATTTGCACCCGGCCCGGTCTTTTCCGGTGCCGCGCTAATCATCGGCCCATTGTCCGGCATCTCTGTCTTTACAAGCTTTCCTTTTTTTCCGCAAGCACAGCAACTCAAAAGCATCAAAAAGACTGCTACATAAGCTAAACCTCGAATTCCCCTTTTCATTTGTACACAATCTCCCCTTATGTAAATTTTACACCCAAGCTGTCAAAACTTGGGTGTCGTAATCTTTGTCTACTTTTTCATGGCGAAATGAATTCTCAGACTCCACTACTTTCTCCACCATCACCATCTGGTTGTTCAGTCGGGTCCGTCGGCTCACTTGGCTCTGTCGGCTGACTTGGCCCTGTCGGCTCACTTGGCTCTGTCGGCTCACTCGGCTCTGTCGGTTCGCTCGGCTCTGTCGGCTGACTTGGCTCTGTCGGTTCGCTCGGCTCTGTCGGCTCACTCGGCTCTGTCGGCTCGCTCGGTTCGCTTGGCTCAGTTGGCCCCGGTGTTACTGGTGTCACCGGTGTCTCTGTCTGTGTCGATGGATCCGTTACCTCTCCGCGTCCCGGATCCGTCCAAGTAGCATTCTGCTGCGGCTGTCTGTTGCCAACGATATTCTCAATCTCCTTGCTGATACTTACAACCTTCGAAGACGGACTATAATCCTCCGTCTCATATAAGAACTCATGCAACAATGTCACATTCTTCTCCAAAGTCACCGGAAATACACAGTCACCTCGTCCCGGAAGTACCGCTCCACCCCTCTCAATCGGGAATCCTGTCGTCTCACCAATCTTATACTTTGAGAAGGAACTTGCATAACTCACAATCTCTGACATTGTAAAGTTTGTAGAAATACGCGGGAACAGCTCATCGATAATCTTGTTAATCGTACCCAAATCTGACTGCAAAGCCTTCTCTGCTACCTTTTGAATCACCAATCGCTGTCTCTCTGTACGCTTGTAGTCGTCACCCACACCTTTACGGATTCGCGCATAAGTCACTGCCTGTACGCCATCTAAGGTCTGTAAGCCGCCGCCCTTCATAAAATTAACCTTCTTGCCGGCCACCTGTCCTGTCTCTCCAATATACAGATTGATGGCACTCGCTTCTTTCTGGGTGACATCCACCTCGATACCGCCTAGCATATCTACCAATTCTGCAACCGCACCAAAATCTACAGTCACATACTTTTTGATATCCAAGTCCAGATTCATATTCAACATATTGATGGCCTGCGCAGGGCCACCTGCCGCATAGGCACTGTTACACTTACGAATCTTTCCGTTCGACAAATCCAGCAAGGTATCTCGATACACCGATACCAGCTTCACTTCCCTTGTCTCATTGTTCAGACTTGCAATGATAATTGTATCTGTATTCAGGTCACGATCCACATCTCCCTCACGTGAGTCACCACCAAACAGCACAAAATTCGTATAGCCCTCTCCGACCGGCACATCGCCAAAGTCATTGATAATAATATCCTTCTCATCAATGTGCTGTGTATCAAGCTTGGAAAGCTTTGACACAACAAATATCGCAGCCGCAAGCATTAGCAAAACAAGCGCACACATCCCAATGAGCGCTGCCTTCTGCCCTTTGCTCAGCTTTTTAAACCACAAAACAAATGCGTTCTGTTGCTTCTTACCTCGTCTGTTCTTTCGCTTCTTGCGAATTTGCTTTCGTCTTTCGTTCGTCATAAAACTGACCCCTTTTCTTATTTATCCCTGTCCCTATTATACACCGAATCAGATTTTTGTAAACCCAAAATAATTTTGCTCTTCTTCAGTGCCGCTTCAATTACGGCATCCATATCATAATACTTATACTCACCAAGCCGTCCTCCAAAAATCGTATGCGACTCGGCATCGGCAAGCTTCTGATACTCTGCAAGTAGTTTTTCATTTTTTGCATCGTTGACCGGATAATACGGTTCCTGCCCTCGCTGCCATTCCAAGCTGTATTCGCGACTGATGACTGTCTTTGGCAACGACTCCCCCTCATCGTCTTTCCCAAAGGCAAACCACTTATGCTCGATAATCCTTGTCCAAGCAGTGTCCGCATCCGTATAATTGACAACTGCATTCCCTTGAAAATTCGGCATATCCAAGACCTCCGTCTCAAAACGCAGCGAACGATATTCCAGCTCTCCAAGACAATATCCAAAATACGCATCAATCGGGCCCGTATACACCACCCTGTCAGCAAGTGCATCATACTGCGCTTTGTTCTCTAAATAATCCACGCCAGTCATAACCTCAATATCTTGTAAAAGTTTGGAAACAAACTGCGTATAGCCCCCAATCGGAATTCCTTGATACTTCGCATCAAAATAATTATTATCAAAGCACAGACGCACAGGCAGCCGTTTGATTAAAAATGCAGGCAACTCCGTGCAAGGTCTTCCCCACTGCTTCTGGGTGTATCCCTTCACCAACTTCTCATAAATGTCCCTGCCCACCAACGAAATCGCCTGTTCTTCCAGGTTTGTCACTTCTGTAATTCCTGCCTCCCTTTTCTGCTCGGCAATCTTACTCTCTGCCTCCTCCGGCGTTGTCACACCCCACATCTGATAAAAGGTATACATATTAAACGGCAGCGAATACAGCTCACCCTTATAATTTGCTATCGGCGCATTCGTAAATCGATTAAATTCAGAAAAACGATTCACATAATCCCATACCTCTTGATTATTGGTATGAAAAATATGTGCACCATAACGATGCACATATATATCCTCTATCTGTTCTGTATAAATATTTCCTGCAATATGTGGTCTCTTCTCTAATACGAGCACCGACTTGCCTGCCTGTCTTGCCTCATGGGCAAACACTGCTCCGTATAAACCGGCGCCAACCACCAAATAATCATACTTTTTCATATACTTCTCTCTATACCTGAATCTCTTTTAAATAACGACCCAATGCATCCTGCCAGCTCGGCAGTCTTTCAAAACCATTCTTATCCAGCTCTGTCTGATTCATACGACTGTTCTTCGGACGGGTTGCCTTTACCGGAAATGCGTTAGAATCCACCGGATTGACTTTGACTTCCGTCATACCTGCCTGCTTAAAAATCTCACAGGCAAACTCATACCAACTGCAATATCCTTGATTTGTTGCATGATAAATGCCGTACTTATCCGTCTGAATCATATCTACACAAAGCTTTGCCAAATCGTAAGTATAGGTTGGAGAACCAATCTGGTCATCCACAACACTCACTTCACCTCTCTCGGTGCCCAGACGCAACATCGTCTTGATGAAGTTGTGCCCATTCACACCAAACACCCAAGAGATACGGATAATAAAGTGCTTCTTTAAGCGCTCTACTTCCAGCTCACCCTCGTACTTGGTCTGTCCATATACATTCAGCGGTTCCCGCTTTCCATACTCCGTCCAAGCTTCTTCACCAAGCCCGTTAAACACATAGTCCGTCGAGAAGTACATCATCGGAATGTCCAGCTCCTCGCAAACCTTTGCAATGTTGGCTGGGCCATTCTTATTCACCTTACGGCAAATATCAATCATCTCTTCAGCCTTATCTACTGCCGTCCACGCCGCACAGTGAACCACAGCGTCTACATCTGCTTCCTTTATCACCTGCTCTACCTGCGCAGCATCTGTGATGTCCATCTCTTCAATATCTACACCAACCGCTTCGATACCACGCTTTTCGCACTCTTTTACGATATCATAGCCCAGTTGCCCCTTTACGCCCGTCACCAATAACTTCATAATTATTCTACTCTTCCTTTTTCTACATACATTTTTTGGAAATAATTCTGGTATTCTCCTGAAAGAATATTCTGCCACCACTCTTTGTTGTCCAGATACCATTGGATAGTCTGCTGGATTCCTGTGTCAAAGTTATACTTTGGTACCCATCCAAGCTCTGTCTCTAACTTTGTAGGGTCAATTGCGTAACGCATATCGTGTCCCTTACGGTCTGCAACATAGGTAATCAAAGACTCCGGCTTATCAAGAGCTCTCAAAATCGTCTTCACAACCTCCAAGTTGGTTCTCTCGTTGTGTCCGCCGACATTATAAACTTCTCCGACGCGACCCTTTCTCACAATCAAGTCAATTGCTACACAGTGGTCATATACATGCAGCCAGTCTCTGACATTCTCTCCCTTTCCATATACCGGCAAAGACTCGTCTGCCAAAGCTCTGGAAATCATAAGCGGAATCAACTTCTCCGGGAAGTGATATGGACCGTAGTTGTTCGAACATCTACTGATTGTCACAGGCAAACCAAAGGTTCTGTGGTAAGCAAGTACAAACAAGTCCGCTGCTGCCTTTGCAGAACTGTATGGACTTGAAGTATGAAGCGGTGTCGTCTCTGTAAAGAACAAATCCGGTCTGTCAAGCGGAAGGTCACCATATACCTCATCCGTAGATACCTGATGGTATCTCTGAATGCCATACTTGTTACAAGCATCCAAAAGCGTTGTAGTTCCCATCACGTTTGTCTTCACAAAAATCTCCGGGTCCTCAATGCTTCGGTCTACGTGAGACTCTGCCGCAAAGTTAATCACCACATCAAATTTCTCTTTTTCAAACAAATCAAAGATAAATGCTCTGTCTGCAATATCTCCCTTTACAAACTTGTAGTTCGGCTTTCCTTCCACCGGCTTGCAAGTCTCAAGGTTTCCTGCATAAGTCAGCTTATCTAAGTTGACAATCATATCCTCTGGATACTTGTCTACCATATAGTGCACAAAGTTTCCACCAATGAAGCCTGCACCGCCTGTCACTAAAATCTTCATAATTACTTTTCTCCTTCATATACAAAATTGCAATCACTGTTATCCAAAATCGGCCCTGTCATATCCTTCTCTGATAAAATCGGCTCGATACCATTCAAAAGTCCGCCCCAGTCTACATTGATAGTCGGGTCATCATAACGGATGCCCCTGTCGTGTTCTTTTGAATACAAGTTGTCCACCTTATAACGGAACTCCACATCATCCGTCAAAGTCAGGAATCCATGTGCAAATCCTCTCGGGATAAAGAACTGCTTCTTATTCTCTGCGCTCAGCTCCACCGCTACCCACTGCTTGTATGTAGGGCTTCCCTTGCGAATATCAACAGCAACATCAATCACCGTTCCTTTTGTACAAGATACAAGCTTTGCCTGTGCCATCGGCGCATTCTGGAAATGCAAGCCTCTTAAGGTTCCCTTCTGTGCGCTAAAAGACATATTGTCCTGCACAAAGGTTGTCGTAATTCCAATCTCTTCATATTTTCTTGTCGAATAGGTCTCCATAAAGTAACCGCGATGATCGCCGAACACGTCTGGCTCAATCACAAGCACTCCTGGAATCTTTGTCTCCGTCACTTTCATAATTAGTCAATGTACTTCCCTTCTAATACGTCCCTTAAATACTTGCCGTATTGATTTTTCTGATATAAGTCACACGCCTTCTGAAGCTCCTCTTTTGAAATCCAACCATTCAAATAAGCAATCTCCTCCAGACATGCAATCTTCCTGTGAGAGTGTGTCTCCACCGTATGCACAAAGTTTGTCGCATCTACTAAAGACTCGTGTGTACCTGTATCAAGCCATGTGAAGCCTTGTCCAAGCAAGGTAACCTCCAAATCGCCATTCTCCAAATAAATGCGGTTCAAATCGGTAATCTCCAACTCACCACGCGCACTCGGCTTAATCTGCTTTGCGTACTCTACCACACGTTCATCATAGAAATACAGACCGGTAACCGCATAATTCGACTTCGGCTGTGTCGGCTTCTCTTCAATCGAAATCGCTTTTCCTTCGCTGTCAAACTCAACCACACCGAATCTCTCCGGGTCATCCACATAATATCCAAACACGGTCGCACCGCTCGTCTTCGCAGAAGCTGCACGCAGACGCTTTTTCAAGCCATGCCCATGAAAAATATTGTCACCCAATACCATCGCACAGCTGTCTCCATCAATAAATTCTTCTCCTAACAAGAATGCCTGTGCAAGACCGTCCGGTGAAGGCTGCACTTTATATTGCAGGCTGATTCCAAACTGACTGCCGTCTCCTAAGAGCTCTTCAAATCGTGGCGTGTCTGTCGGTGTCGAGATAATCAAAATCTCTCGAATCCCTGCATTCATCAAAATACTAAGCGGATAGTAAATCATCGGCTTGTCATAAATCGGCAACAACTGCTTACTTGTCACCTGTGTGAGCGGATACAGACGCGTTCCGCTGCCTCCTGCTAAAATAATTCCTTTCATTGCACGTCCTCCTGTACTTTATTATTTGCTGAACACAAAATAAATATCAAGCATACGACCCCGAATTGTTTTCAGCTTCTTGTAATACGGATTAAAATTCTGTAAAACAAGTTCTTTGCGTCTCTTCTCCTGTAGACACTGCACATGCCGCCTCGCAAAATGCTTCATATCTGAAAGCTGCGGATTCCGAAGATAATATGCCTCATCTACCGCTTCGATAAACTCCAAAACCCGAATGGCCGCCTGCGCATCTGTGGAACGAATCTGCAAAGTATTCTTTTTCTGCAATGCCAGTGTATCGTTCAATCCAATGGTATTCTTTTCGTGAATTCGATAAAAGAATAACGCTCTATCTATAAAATAACATTTTTTTTGCATTGCCGCAACTATATTTATCATCCAATCGTGCGGAAGCTTGTCGGTAAAGAACTGCAAATACCTGTCCTTTATCTCTCTCCGCATCGCCATCGAGCAACCCTGCGAAATATTATGAAAAATCAAATCTTCTATCGGAACCGAAACCGGTACCTGTTTCGGAAGACCTTTCTTATACACATTTTTATGTGCATCCACGATTTCGCCTGCGCCATCTATCTGTGTAAACGCAGAAGATACCAATGCCGCCTCTGGATTATCTTCCAAAAATTCAGTCAAAACTTCTACTTTCTTACGTTTCCAAACATCATCTTGGTCACATAGAAAAATAATGTCTCCCTCGCACAAAGACAAAGCATTTTGAAAATTTCGCTTATATCCCTGATTCGACTCATTTTGAAACAAACGAATCTTACAATCCGGATAGTTTTTCGCAAAGCTTTGTATCTTCGCTATAGTTCCGTCTGCGGACGCATCATCGGAAATCACAATCTCATCCACCTTCCGACTCTGCCGATAAATGGATGCCAACTGCTCTTCTATATAGTTTTCACCATTATACGTGGCCATCGCAACTGAAATCATCGCTCTTATCCTTTACCCTAGAATCAACTGCCACACTTTTCGCGGCAACCCCTTTTTCCAAACGCCATATCTCACATAAAAGCATATCCGATACAGCTTGTTTTTCTCAAAAATCTTTCCATAGCTTTCTGTCAATCTATACAGATTTGCCGGCAATACAGACTGATAGGTCTTTGCGACTTCTTCCGCCTGTTTGGCTGTGTCCTCCAGCGACTTTCGAATACTGTGATTCTTTAATTTTGACACCAAGAGCCCAAAACCATATTTTTTTGCACCCACCGAGTTCACTGCATGCTGCCGATACAATATGGTTGGTTCTTCTAGGAACGCAACTCTTCCACAAGCTGTTGCAAGCAACGCTGCCAACCAGTCATGCATCAAAATCGGAGCTTCATTTTCTTCAAGATTCATACGATTCACGAGTGCCCGGTTCATCATCATCGTACACCCTGTCACCTGATTTTGAATCAAAATATCCCGATATGCAAAGCTCTTTCGCAAATTCGAGTGTGCAAAAAACGACTCACTCAAAACAGCAAGCTCTGCATCCACTACTTTCAAATCGCTGTGTACCAATACCGGCACCTCGTCAGACTCCGTCTTTTTCATCAATTCTAAGCTTAATGAAATCTTATTTGGCAGCCACACATCATCTTGGTCACAGCACATCACATAGGCACATGTACTCTGCTTCAACAAATAAAAAAAATTCGCCTTCGCAGAACCGGAACCATTCTCTTTCTTCTCAAGCACAAACTTTTCCGGGAATCGTTCCCCGTATTCCTCTAAAATTGCATATGTGTCGTCTGTGGACGCATCGTCACAGGCCCTTACAACCCAATTGGTGTAATCCTGTGCGAGAATCGAATCCAACTGTTGCCGTATATACGCTTCGCCGTTATAGCATGCCAGCAAAATCTCCACTCTGTCCTGCATATTCTTCTCCATCTCTATCACAAACTCTCTATACTGTCCGATATCCACCCATCAAATACAAAAGCTTGAACAGCACAGTCTCAAAACTCTTCTGCCGATATAATTTGGTTCGGCATACATAGGCAAAGCGTTTTGCAAACGTGTCTTGTGAATACAAAAAATCTTCCACCATTTCTCGCAGGGGGGTATCCATATCCAATTTGTGTCTATCATAAAAATACGCAATCTGCGCCGCAATCTTCCTATTGTCACTGTGTCTGATTCTGCGCAGTCTCTCTACAATCCACTCGATACGATTCTTTCCAAAGCCCACCGTATTTGTCCCGTGCTGGCGATAAAAGGTATGGCTTTCATTGTCAAAAATTGTCTTCCCGTACAGCATCGCCATATACAGAATCCAAAAATCGTGCACATAAATATTGGAACACACAATATCCTCTTTCAAAACCTGACAGAGCGCATCATTAAACACCTGCGTATGACCCGGAAATATATTTTGAATCAAGACATTCTCCCAAGTAATGCCCTTGCAATTCTTCTGCGTCTCTCCTACAAGCTTCATAGCATCGCTCAACAAATAAGAGCTTGATGCATATAAAAGTGGTCCCGACTGCTCTGTGGCTTCACACTGCACAATGGCTGTCTCCAGCTTATCCTCCAGCCAGATGTCATCCTGGTCACACAAAGCATAGTAATCATAGCCCTCCACCTCTCGAATCAAAGCAAAAAAGCTTTCGATATAGCCGATATTCTCCCCATATATGACATGTATGGTACCTAAATGCACCCTCTCATAGCGGCGCAGTATTTCGACAGTGCCATCCGTAGAACCATCATCTCGAATATAGATATCCACCTGGTGTTCCGTCTCTTGATTCAAAACACTGCTCAACTGTTCCCGCAAATATTCTTCCCCATTGTAAGTTGAGAGTAAAACTGCGATATACTTTTTTTGCATCCTACTCCTCCTCCGACTTCAAGCAGGTAGCCATCACTGGCGCCCTGCTGTCTTCTTATTGCCCGAAATCCCTTCCGTTGCTTCTGGAATGAACAAAATCTTAATGGTGTAAACAATCAACTTAATATCCAAAAGCAAAGAGCGCTGGTTGATGTATAACAAATCTAATTTAAGCTTGTCCTCTGGTGTGGTATTGTACTTACCAAACACCTGTGCATAACCGGTCAAGCCTGCCTTTACCTTCAAGCGCAGTCCAAACTCCGGCTGCTCTTCCAGATACAAAGCTTCTATCTCCGGGCGTTCCGGTCTCGGCCCTACCAGCGACATATCTCCCTTTAAGACATTTAACAACTGCGGAAGTTCATCCATACGCGTCGCGCGAATCACCTTTCCAATCGGAGTAATGCGCGCATCATTCTGTGTAGCCAGACGCGCACTGTCAGTCTCTGCATTGATAATCATACTTCGAAACTTATAAATTTGGAATTCTCTATGTCCCTTTGTCAGACGCACCTGTTTATAGAATATAGGGCCGCCATCATAAAGCTTGATGCACAGAGCCGTAATCAAAAATATCGGCGAAAACAGAACCAAGCCCGCGAATGCAAACAAAAAGTCCAACGTCCGCTTCACAAACGAATAGTACCAACGCTCAGGCATACGCTTTGTACGAATAAATGGCGTATCAAAGGTATGCGAAATATCAAAGCCCATCGTCAAAAGCTCATCCACCTGCTGTGTCAGATAAATATCCCGCTCAATATGATCACAATAGAAAATCAGCTGACGCTTCACTTCCTCATCAGCTTCGTACAAATAGACACTCTCACATTGGTCAATCATGGCTTGCAGTTCTTCCATCGGTGTCGTATCTGAATAACAGCCCAAAATATTATATCTGTATTTCTTCGCCTTCATCTTCTTTACCAGCGATGCATACTCCGCATTTCCGTATATAATCATAACCTTGCGCGCCTCATCATAGCGGGCAAAAAGCCGATTGTGCACAAAAATACTCAGAACGGTTACAAACATCTGCACGCCGAATCCAAACACAAAGCTCAAAATACGCAGCTTTGCAAACCCGTGAAACCAGATGACTGACTCAACAATCAAAATCACATCCGCGATAGTAAATGCCAATAACTGAAAGTAGGTCAACTCTGTCAAACGATAGATTCCAATCTTTTGTGCTTGGTACATCTTTGCAAACACCCAATAGATGATGCAGAACAAAACACCAACCGCAAACAAGGTGCCATAGCCGGTATACTCCTCTTCCCAATACGGACTGATATTGTGATACCACAACATCGAAGCCGAGATAAAGGCCGTCAAAATAGATACTATCTTATATGATCGCTTTACGATATTTTTCTTGAATGTATTTTTCTCTTTTTTCATACTTGTCCTCAGCTATCGCTTACCTTCTCAGAAAATTCCGTATTCTTTTTGCCACATTTTTCGGTGTCACTTTATAATATTCCTTTATTTCGGCAATTCTATTTTTTAATTGCTCAACTTCTTTTGCAGACTCTTCTGCGGATTCTCTTGCGCTTGCAATCTCATCAAGCAGCGCTTCTCGCACAAGCTCTTTAAACTGATATTCAAACACAATCTGCAACTTCTCATCTGCTTGCTCCTCTTCTGACAATGGAATAATAAATTGCGGATCGCAATCCCAGAAAGTTCTCTGTACATTGCAATAAACTTCCTTCTCTTTTCCATTGATGCGAATTGTAGAAATTCTGCATTCCGACGGAATGTCACAAGGGTCGAAACGCAACGCCTTCACACCCTTATCCACAACAAGCGTTCTCACAATATAATAATCCTCACACGCGAGCCATTTGATACTGTCTGCCTCTCCAAAACCTTTACCATAATCAAAATAAATTTGCGAATTTGCAAACTTCGTACAGTTCGCTCTTGGCACGATCTCTGTGTAAAATGTCAAACGCTGCTTTTCAAGCCCCTGTTTATGTTCTAACGTCTTCTCTACCCAAGCCGTCTCCGGTAACAATTCTTCGTAAAGCCTTGCAAAGTTTTTGTCATAACTATATTCATCTTCTGCAATCGTATGCAACTTATCCAAATACTTCAGATTGCTTTCATAATTTCCTAGTATATCCTCCGTAAGCTCTACCGCTGTCTTAAATCCAAAACCGCCTCGACCCGAAAAATTATTTTGCTCTGCCAATGCAAAATTAGTCTCATTGATATATCCCGGACCGCCAAATCGGTCGTAAACATACACAGGAATCCCGAGCGCAAAACATTGCTGCACTGTTCTTCCAATGGTAATGACCAAATCATACTCCTTAAGAACTTCTGCATCGACAAAACGGGGCGTCCCCTGCACACCAATATAATCTATACAGATATCTGAAAATTTCTCGGCAAGTGCCTGCACTTCCTCTGGTATGTGATTCGAAATAACCGCAATTTTCCGCAGCGTCCGTACTTTTGTAGTTTCTTCATAGCCCGCAAAAAATTCCTCACTCACACTATTTTTAAACACGCGGACTCTGGCATCTTTGCCAATCGATTTATAAATTGCATCTGCACACTCTTCGCTCACACAAAAAATCAAATCGGCTTTTGACACACAAAACGGCAGATGTTCTGAAGCGTCACTTACGCCCAGCTTTGAAACAATCATCTTCTTATATGAAAGTGTATATCTGCAACACAAATAATCCAAGACCGCGTAATGCTGTGCAAAAATAATATCGTACTCCAAATAGGGAAGTTCCTCTTCCATACAGGCAACAACACGAATATTTTGTGCTTTTTCAAGCAATGGATACGCCTTAGAAAACACAGCAATGGTAACGTCATACCCTCTCTTTGCAAACAGTTTTGCTATCTCCAGCGTATGCAATTCTGAACCTGTGTATTTTTCAAAATAAAAGTTCGTTATCAAAACTGTCTTCACCTTGTGTCACACCCCTTTTCTTTTCAAAAGTTACAAAATATTCAATCCAAAATCACTTCTCGTAAGCGAAAGATTCGGATTATAATAAGGGTCTCCCGACTCTAAGATTTCTTCCCATGTGTTCTGGAATAGGGCTGTCTCTTTCGCAAATCGCTCAATCTTTTCGGCCGTGTCCTCATATCCTCGAGATTTCGATTCATAGTGGTTCAACTCTGCATACGGATTATACACAATCAAATACCCGGCTTTTCGTATCTTCAGGCACAAATCAATATCATTGAATGCCACTGCATATTTGACCTCAAATCCACCCACCTTTTCAAAGACAGATTTCTTAACCATCATACAAGCTGCGGTTACAGCACTGTAATTCTGTGCCATATAAATTCTTCCAAAATAGCCCAACTCTGTCGGTGCCGCTCCCACGAAGGTATGTCCTGCAACTCCACCGATACCAATGACTACTCCTGCATGCTGCACAGTTCCATCTTCATAATACAATCTAGCCCCGACAGCACCCACATCGTCTCGCATACAGTAGTCCAACAATTCTTTCAGACAATCTTCATTGACAATCTCGGTATCGTTATTCAAAAATAGAATATACTCTCCCTTTGCATGCTCCACACCGAAATTGTTGATTGCCGGATAGTTGAATCCCGTTTCCTTCCAATGCACGACCTTTGCTCGCGGACAAGTCTTTTCCAGCTCTTCGTAGTACGCAAAAGTCTCGCTCTCCGTACTATTATTCTCAACGATAATAAACTCATAATTCCGATAACTGCTTCTCTCTTCAATTGACGAAATGCAGGTTTGCAAATCCTCAATGTGGTCTTTGTTCGGAATCACAATCGAAATCAATGGCTGCGCATCCCACTGGTATTTGCTGCGATACATTCCTCTAAACGGCAGTTCTTCTACTGTTGCCGGAATTCCAAGTCGGTCATAATGTGCTTGGATTGCTCTTGCACCAGCCTGAAATGCATATTCTTTGCTTTCCGGATTCTCAGCGGTAGAATCCCTGTGTGCACGCCAATGATACAAAATCTTTGCGATGTGCTTAATCTTCTTCGCCACTTCCGCACAGCGCAAAACATAATCATAATCCTGCGCACCGTCAAATGCAGGGTTCAAGTAGCCAACCTGATTGACAACCTCCTTCTTCACAACCACCAAGTGACAAAAATAATTCACACTTCGAAGCATATCGATATTAAAGTCCGACTTGAAGTGCGGCATAAAATGTTCCTTGCCCTTCATATCTACCTTGTCTTCGTCTGTATAAATCATATCAATCGAATCATCTTCATTCAATGCCCTTGCGCACTCATACAAAGCATCGGGTGCAAGCAAATCATCGTGGTCTGCAAATGCAACGTAATCCCCCGTAACAATGCGCATAGCTGCGTTCGTATTCTCGGAAATTTGAAGCGGATTTTCATTGTATACTACTTTAATTCGCGCATCCTGTTCCTCATACTTTTTCAAGATGTCCGTCATCGGTGAAGGCTTTCCGCTTCCATCTGACAAACACAATTCCCAGTTCGTATATGTCTGGTTCTGAATCGATTCAATCAGCTCCGCAAGATATTTTTTCGGCGTCTTATAAAGCGGAATCACAATCGAAAACTTCGGCTGATACGCAAAACGTTCTTCTCTCTGCTTGTCCAGTTCTTCCACAGTCGGCACATTCTGCTTTCTCCAATATTTATAGTAATTCGTCTCACGATTGGTAAGCTTAACAACTACCTTTTTCATCGTTTCGATTACACCATACTGTCTGATATACAAACCAAAGATGCGAACTGCCTTCTTCCCCTTTTCCAAATACTTGCGCAAAGGAGACGGATACAAATTCACCATATAACTGCTCTGCTTATCCCCCGTCTGAAAACGCATCTTCACTTTTCGTGGAATATTCCCTTTGTGTACGGCTTCAAAACCTACAACTTCATCCAAAGAATTTTCCGGATAGGCATTTGCCACATCGCTCCGATTTCTCTTAATCACTTCGAACTCTAATTCATTCCCGGACATATCTAACATCTGTATACGCAGGTCAGGCAAAGCAATGTACCAACCGAGAACCGAAAAGCCCTCCTTACTTCGTTTGAAATTGTCAACATACGCAGCTATTTTCTTCTCCATCTGCATCACCTGTGCCACTGGCAACGAATAAGCCTGTCTCTGCTCATCCTCACATTGATTCATAAGCACAAACTTCTTAGCCTTTTTCCATCCCTCCGGCAAAGCAATCCAGAGAACATACTCCTTTGTGAGGGGCTTGCCATTTGCACCTGTTTGTCCAGTAAACAAATGTCTTCTCTCCTCCATCTCAAACGCAAGCTCTGTCCCATCTAACTGTACGAGCAAGCGATTTTCTCCCTGCAAATTCTCTGTAAAATAACCTATTATGACTAACTTATCTTTTTCTTTGGTGTGAAGCCTACAGCCTGTCACCGCAAAGTCGTTCTTCATCCTCTTATTTCCTCGTCTCTTTATTTAAACAATTTATACAATGCCCGCATAAACACAACAATAAATGTAAGCATTCCCAATAGAACTACAAATGTCTCCACATCAAAGCGATGACAAACCGTTCTTGCAACCAGTGTCCCTGCGGTGTCATTTCCCTTGATTGTAAGCTTATGCTCTTCCTGCGGCGTAGGCTCCAGATAGAAGGAAATTCCGTTCTGCTCATCCGTATTCTGCTCCGCAAGTACCAAAGTAAAGCGCTTGTCCTTCGTGTCCTTTATTTGTGGAATTTTCAAAAGATTAAACTTATTATTTTCCAATTCATCACCAGATACAGTCGCCTCTGCCAGCTTCTGCGCCTGCTCATCGAGAATCACATACCGCAACACGGCCTCCTTCGCATATCCCGACAGTGACAGCTTGATATTGATGCCATCAATGGTATCTTCCTCTGCCACAAAGCTTTGTGTAAGTGTCTCACCCTCACACAAAACTCCCGTCGATACATAGGTTTCGGTCTCTGCGTCTCGATCATACATATAACTGTTCTTATCTATGTTTGCGTAAAAGTATGACAACACAATTGCCACAGCAATCAACAAACCTACTGCGATTTTCTTCTTCATCCCATCTGTCCCCTATCATATTGCTCCATACACTGCACAAACTTCTTCTGCATCACCCTGCATCTTCAGGACTCCCTTATCCAGCCACACAATCTTATTGCAAACCTCCTGCACCTGTGCAAGGTTGTGCGATACAAACAAAATCGTCGTGCCCTGATCACGCATATTCTGAATGCGGTCCTGACATTTTTGTTGGAAACGGAAATCACCTACCGACAACACCTCGTCCACAATCAAAATGTCCGGTGTACCAATCGTTGCAATTGCAAATGCCAATCTAGACACCATACCGGAAGAAAAATTCTTGACCGGAACATTCATAAAGTCCCGCAATTCTGCAAACTCTACAATATCCTCATAGAAGCCTTCCATCTGCTTGCGGTCATAGCCCAAAAGCGCACCATTTAAAAATACATTCTCCCTTGCAGTCAAATCCATATCAAAGCCGGCTCCAAGCTCAATCAACGGTGCAATGGTACCACTGACAGTCACCTTTCCTTTGGTTGGCTTCAACACACCAGCAATCGTCTTTAACATCGTACTCTTTCCGCTGCCATTCAAACCAATCAGACCTACGGAGTCCCCTCTTTGTACCTCAAAAGAAACATCCTTCAAGGCCCAAAACTCATCATAAGAAACCTGTTTTTTTATGGTCTTTATAAAGTATTCCTTGATATTATCAAACTTCTCCGATGCCAGATTGAACTTCATCGAAACATGTTCTACTTTTATAATTGCGTTCTCTGCCATATCAAACTCCTATCTTATAAGTTCAAAATAAACTCATCCTGCTTTTTATAGAACACCCAGAATCCCCATACAAGCGCTAACAGCATCTCGAGCAAACCAATTGCCAGGCTTGCCAGACTCGGGAAACTCGCATTGAACATAAAGTCTCGGAACATAATCAAATAATTTGTCAATGGATTCAGCATCACAATAAAACGAATGCTATCCGGCAAAATTGACATCGGATAAATAACCGGTGTCAAATACATCAGTCCGGTCGTGAACACCGAATACAAATGCATAATGTCTCGAAAACGAACCGTAACTGCCGCAAGCACCAAGCCGATTCCCAGTGAAAATCCAATAATCATAAGCAGTGGAATGACGGACAAAATCATCTCCCAATGCAACTCCACACGGGTCGCAATCATCACTACCAAAAGTGCACAGTACGCTGCAAGTAAGTTGATGATGCTCGAAAATACTCTGGAAATGACAAAAAGATACTTCGGTATATATACTTTTTTAATTAGAGACGAAGCTCCGAGTATAGACATCATCGAGTTATTCGTCGCATCATTAAAGAAGTTAAAAATCACCTGTCCACTCAACACATACAGTGGGAAGTTCTCTACATCAAATTTGAAAATATTTGAGAACACCACCGATAGAATAATCATCATACAGAGTGGATTCAGTAAAGTCCAAAGTACCCCCAGAACAGAACGTCTATATTTAATTTTGATATCCCTTGCAACCAATTCTGTCAACAAAGGCTTAAATCTCATAAAATTATCAATATGTCTTTTCACGCGTCTCCTCCAACTGCAACCACTAGTTGCATCTTATTCTGAAGCTGCCATTTTCTCCGGTAAGATTCGGATTATAGCAGGGATCCCAATTCACAAAGTTCGGGTGCTTCCTATACAACTGCTCCCTCTCTCTTTGCAGACGTGCAGCTTTTTCCGCCTCCACATCTTGGCCTCTGCTGACCGACTCATGATGATAAAGTTTCACATCATTGCGCAGCACATTGTAGTATCCATTTTCTACCAATTTAAAACAAAGTTCCACATCATTATACGCAACCGGAAGCATTTCGTCAAATCCTGCAATTTGCTTATATTTTTCCTTCTGAATCAAGATACAAGCTCCTGTCAGAACCGTATAATTATAATCCAATACATTTCTTCCCCAATAATGATTGATTGTATCGTTATATTGATAAAATGCATGTGATGGACCTACTTCTAAATTCAGCACGCCTGCACACTGAATCTGTGTGGTGCCCGGATACAAAAGCTTTGCACCCACTGCTCCCACATGCGCAAGCTGTGCATGCCCCAAGAGAATGGACAGCCACTCCTCCTGTCCCTGCGGAATTTCGATATCATCATTTAAAAACAAATAATAGTCGCCCTCCGCATAGGAGGCACCTTTATTGCACATACGGGAGAAATTGAATTCTGCTTCCTCATATCTGTATTTACATAAATTCGCATCTAATAGTCTTTGATATTTCTTGCGATTCTCGGCATTACTTCCATTATCGACAACAATAATCTCATACTGTTTGTAAGCCGTATACTTCCGAATCGAAGCAATACAAGTCGCAAGCATCTCATAATTGTCTTTTGACGGAATCACGATGCTCACGAGCGGCTCATCCTGCACCTCATAAATCACACGATACTGACCGACTGCTTCCAAGTATTCCAGCTTCCCTTTCAAGCCTCTTCGCGCCAGAGCTTCCTCCTTTGCTTTTACAGTGGAGTCTAGAACATATGGCTTTGCAGCCATCGCACTCGCAGTGGATTCCTCGCGCATCCTCCAATGGTACAAAATCTTGGGAATATGCCCAATGTGATTGGTCTTCTCCATCACTCTTAAAACCAAGTCGTAATCCTGCGAGCCCTCAAAACCGATACGCTCACCACCCAACTCTTCCAACAGTGACTTACGAAATACAGAAAAATGTCCGGTGTACATATAGGACATCAAGGTGTCCGGCGACCAATCCGGTTTGAAGAACGGATGCTTGCGCTTTTTCCCGTCTTCGCTTAATTTGTCTTCATCTGAATATACATAATCACAGTTCGGATGGGCATTTAAAAACTTTGCCACCTCATACAATGCGTTTACAGCCAACACATCATCACAATCCATCAAGCCGACAAACTCACCGCTTGCCATCGCAAACCCATCGTTGGTTGCTCTCGAAATGTGCCCGTTGCTTTCCCTGTAGTGTATTTTAATCTTCTCCTGTCCTTCATAAGATTGTAGAACCTGCCTTACAATCGGCATTGTCGAACAATCATCCACCAAACACAACTCCCAGTTCGTGTATGTCTGTTTTCTCACAGACTCAATGCAAGCGCGCATCATAAACTCAGGAACGTTATAAACCGGAATCACTACGGAAATCTTCGGATTCTGCGGAAGCATTTCTATCTCCCACGCTCTCTTCTCGCTTTCTCGTATCCATCTACTATAACTATTCTTATTTTTTAGATATCCCTTTACTTTCGCCAAAAAGCTTCTTGCTCTTGCTGTCATCATTCTATCCTTTATTGTTCCCATATACACAAATTATGTGATATTATCATCTCTATCGTGAAATGACAATCAATGACACATAAAAAATCAAAAGTCCATGCAAATATGCCAAAGACAAAACAAGATATTTATCTATATTTGTTTTGAGTACAATCCATTTATTCTGAAATAGCACAATAACCAATGGCAATGCCGGTAACAAATATCTACCTTGATACCCCCATACAGTTGTGGCACCCATCGGCGTGCAATCAAGAATTAGCGCCAATAAACCTAACAAAGTCATAATTGCAATAATTAAAAAGGCAACAATACGCAGCGATGCTGAAACATTTACTATCTTGTTTTCTTCTTTAGCAATACATACTAAAAACAGTATTGCAAATGCACAGACTACAAGATTCGGAACCCATAACTCTAACCACCCCAACGGTGACGCCAACATCCCTGACAGGTAAGTCCAACTATTATGTTCAAATGTGCGTAGGAGCAGCTTCATAATTTCCATCGGATGCCCCATAATATATGCCATAGAAATGGCTTGAACCGGATTGGCTGTGTTCGTTAAATGAGGCGTAACTGAGTCTTGCACTGTTGACCACTTTTGAATCAGCAATGTAGCCGCGCTACCCGCGACTATGACACTACCAGATACAATCTTCCATTTCAATGTTCCGAATTTTTCTTTAGGAATGAATAAGGCCAAACAAAAAATTGGAAGGTAAATAAACTTAATCTGTACAATCACAATCGCTGCAATGGTCAGTAATATCACATCTTTCCAGCTCACTTTATCCTTTTCATATATTAGGTGTAGCAAATTGGCAAACACAAAGAAGCACACACCCAATAACACAGAATCATAATTATACGACACTACCATCTGCAAAGTCATTGGCAATGCTCCAATTGTAAACATTCCCATCTTTCCAAATGGCATCCTCTTGATTGCCCAATACATAATGAAGGCATACCATATTAAAGCGAACAATCTACCTAAAAACAACAACTGCTCGCTATTGAAATTTAATACTCGGGCTACCGAAATACCAATTACCTGTGGCAAGTATCCTGCATGTCCCATAGCCAGTGGTGTTCTTGTTGTCACATCCTTATGTTGCGATTCTGTAGTGTGACCTAACACCCCTCGAAAATACCGATCATAACTACTCTTATTAGGATGGATCTGGTTACTTCCCCACAATTTTTCGTCTGCCACAACGACTTCACCAGCTTCATTGACAGCTTCTTTCCCCAGCAGCTGATTACTCTGTGCATATGCTGTTATAAAATGCGCTGGTTCATCGGGCACGGTATATGGCGGAAGCAAACACATATAAAGGCATCCTACAACTAATATAAAGAAAACAAAAATCCATTCTGTTTTCAGTCCACTCATACTAAAAAAAGAGACTCCGAAAATGCAAATTGTTACTCCAAAATAAAATGCCAAACCAACAAAACGCAAAGCGTTATGATTACCGAAAAACAACTTGTATTCCATCACAAAATCAGAAACTTCCCCATTCTTCTTTCCAACATCATTAACACCTACGTCATTCAATGATGTAACACTTAACAAGTTGTTGCTAATATCATTTGCGACTACCTCTATTACATAACTTTCGTTCGCATTGATATTCAAAATCTCGGAAAGTGTAAAATTATAAATTTTTGCACTTCCATCATCGGTTGCAACAATCTCATTTGCTGGTTTGTCCCATTTCTCGATGACTTTACCGCTGCTCTTCTCGCTCAATTTTACCGTCAAAAATCCTTTTTCCAGTTGCTTTGGTGTATGAAAAAAAAGCGAAAGACCCGTAATATCCTTTTCCTTTATTTTTATTGTTTGTTCAAGCACATCTCCATCGTTTAATACTATTTTTATGTCCTCTGCGTCAGAAGAATTTTCCGCTCCCGACAAATATTTCGGCTCCATTCTTGCAAGAACCCATTCCTCCCGATATGCCAAAAGCATAGAACAAGTTAGCAAAAGCCACAATACAATTGCAACTAAAATATACGTCTTATTCCAAACAACTCTTAACCCTCTTTTCTTCATCTTCCGCTTTCTCCCTTGCACCGATTTTTAATAACACTCTCTTGGTGCTTTTATTCATTGCTGTTATTTTTCTCTGTCTCATTTCTCCATATGGCTATCTCTGCTGTCAGGATTTCTATCTTATGCTCTAACTTTGCCTCCTTCAGGGACAACGAAAAGTTTTTGATGATAAGCAAAAAAATCATCAAAAGGAAAATGAAATTGGACGGCGACTCAATACCCAAAAGATTTGCTGCTGTATGCGCTAATATAGGAAAAAAAGCGAATAACATAATCAAGCCTGCCAATAAAAACCAAAAAATAGCCCCCTCTATCTTCATCTGAGATTTTCGAACCTTATGAATTACATAAATAAATGTCAACACTGACACACCAATCAATACCAATCTTAATACAATCCCCATACGCTATCCTTTCTTTCTAAAGTTTTGTATAAATACAATTGAAAAACACATATGCAACATATATTTCATAGAACGGGTCAGATTCAGATAACTTTCCCCAGCAACTCTCTCATCCATCGTTACCTGCACTTCTTTTACTTTGAATCCTGATTTTACCAGATGCGAAATTGTGTCAGGCTCCGGTCCATAATTCATATCATAGATATACTTTTTAAGAACCTTCTTGTTAAACAGTCGCATCCCGGAGGTCGGGTCATTTATCCTCTTTCCGGTAGTAATCT
>JAXJPN010000006.1:0-46452 GCA_036311625.1 Faecalimonas sp. | reverse complement strand
GTTTTCCAATGTAAAGGAAGGATTGGGTGAGGTTATGTTTGGTAAGGTGTTGAATTATGAGGCGCACGATATTTTGTTACAAGGGCGAGCAGAAGGGGAAAGGAATAAACTGCTTGTCCAAATCCAAAAGAAGCTTGACAAGGGGCAGTCTGTGGAACGGATTGCAGAAGATTTAGTGGAAGATGTAGAGACGATTCAAAAGCTAATCGATGAGAATGGGCTTTCTTGAATTGTAAACAGAGAGTGGCTTACAAAAAATGTAAGCCACTCTTTTTATTTTACTTCTCTTTCTGTCTTCCGTAAAAAGTAAGCATATTTTAATAGGTTTTGTTTGGATTCTTTACTCAGACAGGTGCAGACAGCCGCAATTTTTTGGTCGAGCGAATCTGTTTGTTCCATATTCGTTCCGGTGATGAGAAAGTCGACACTTACGTCAAAGCATTCTGCAATCTTTAAAAGGCACTCATAGCTTGGTTGGTGATTTCTTGCTTCATAGCCGGCAATGGTAGAGCGTGCCATCTTTATGCGTTTTGCAAGTTGTGCCTGTGTCAATCCATTTGCATTTCTTAAGAGCTTTAAGGTTTCTGCAAAATCCATTCTACACCTCCGAGTTTGTATATCTGCGCTTATTTTAACAGCAGTCAATGTGGAAATGCCGAAATGTGTCAAAAACCAACTAAATCAATAAAAGTGTTTAGAAATCAAAGAAAAAGGTACTGCTGAAAGAGAAACGAAGCGGTCATACTAAGTTTTATAAATATAGAAAAAAGGGAGTGATTTTTTATGGATAAAAAGAAGAATCAAGAGAGCATCGATGCCTATGATTATCTGACAAATGCAGCATCCACACAGGACTGCACAGGACTAATTCCTTCAGCACCGACAAGTAGGGCGGAGTTACAATCTTACGAAGAGATTTATCACTATGAGCCGCCAAAAATAAAAACGAAATAATCTGTGCCTTCCCCTTGTAAAATTCGCTGGATGTGCTAGAATAGTTAAGTTGTACAAGGAGGAGATAGGATGAAGACGAGACGGGAAGATATACGCAATATTGCGATTATTGCCCACGTAGATCATGGCAAGACAACTTTGGTAGATGAGCTTCTTAAGCAGAGTGGTGTTTTCCGTGAGAATCAGGAAATCGCAGAACGCGTGATGGACTCAAATGATATTGAAAGAGAGCGCGGTATTACAATTCTGGCAAAGAATACAGCCGTATATTATAAAGATACAAAGATTAACATTATTGATACACCCGGACATGCAGATTTTGGTGGTGAGGTAGAGCGTGTGCTCAAGATGGTAAACGGAGTTGTGCTTGTTGTGGACGCCTTTGAGGGAGCGATGCCACAGACAAAGTTTGTGCTCAAAAAGGCTTTGGAGCTGGCACTTCCGGTTATCGTATGCATCAATAAGATTGACCGCCCGGAGGCGAGACCGGAGGAGGTCATTGATGAGGTGCTGGAGTTGTTCATTGATTTGGATGCTTCGGACGAGCAACTTGACTGTCCCTTTGTCTATGCGTCCGCAAAGGCAGGGCATGCAGTCCTAGATTTGACAGAAGATCCGAAAAATATGGTGCCTTTGTTTGAGACCATTTTGGAACATATTCCGGCTCCCGAAGGAGACCCGGATGCAGACACGCAGGTTCTAATCAGTACGATTGATTACAATGAGTATGTGGGACGTATCGGTGTAGGTAAGGTGGATAACGGGAAGATTCGTGTGAATCAGGATATGGTCGTTGTCAATGCGCACGAGCCGGACAAGCAGAAGAAGGTAAAGATTAGCAAGCTGTATGAGTTTGACGGACTCAATAAGGTGGAAGTAAAGGAAGCTTCCATTGGTTCCATTGTGGCAATTTCCGGCATTTCCGACATTGCCATTGGGGATACTTTGTGTTCGCCGGAGAATCCGGTTGCGATTCCGTTCCAAAAGATTTCGGAACCGACGATTGCAATGCAGTTTCTTGTAAATGACAGTCCGTTTGCAGGACAGGAAGGGAAGTTTGTGACCTCTCGTCATCTGCGGGAAAGATTGTTCCGCGAGCTGAATACAGATGTCAGCCTGCGTGTGGAGGAGTCAGAGGAGAGCATGGACAGCTTTAAGGTGTCCGGTCGAGGCGAGCTGCATCTTTCTGTTTTGATTGAGAATATGCGTCGCGAAGGTTATGAGTTTGCGGTCAGCAAAGCGGAGGTGCTTTATAAGACGGATGAGAATGGCAAACTTTTGGAGCCGATGGAGACCGCATATATTGATGTGCCGGATGAATTCACCGGAACGGTGATTGATAAGCTGAGTCAACGAAAGGGTGAGCTCCAAAGTATGAGTGCTTCGAACGGCGCGAGTACACGTCTGGTGTTCTCGATTCCGGCAAGAGGGTTGATTGGATATCGAGGTGAATTTCTGACAGATACAAAAGGAAATGGAATTCTGAACACGACTTTTGAGGGCCATGCGCCGTATAAAGGGGATATTCAGTACCGCAAGCAAGGTTCTTTGATTGCGTTTGAGACCGGCGAATCGGTGACTTATGGATTGTTTAGTGCACAGGAGAGGGGAACTCTTTTTATTGGTGCCGGTGAAAAGGTTTATGCCGGTATGGTGATTGGACAGAACGGAAAGACGGACGATATCGAGCTGAATGTGTGTAAGACCAAGCATTTGACGAATACCCGTGCTTCCGGTTCGGATGAGGCGCTGCGCCTTACAACGCCGCGAACCTTAAGCTTGGAGGAAGCCTTAGATTTTATTGATACGGACGAGCTTTTGGAAGTGACGCCGAAAAGCCTTCGTATTCGCAAGAAGACCTTAGATGCACGCTTGCGCAAGCGGGAAAAATATAGTATACTATAACCATCTTAATATAGAAAAGGAGTTGAATTGCATGAGATTTATTATTAGCGGCAAGAACCTCGATGTGACAGCAGGACTTCGCAGTACCATCGAACAAAAGTTAGGAAAATTAGAAAGGTATTTCACTCCTACCACAGAAGTTATCGTGACGCTCAGTGTGGAAAAAGAAAGACAGAAGATTGAGGTTACGATTCCGGTAAAGGGAACGATTATTCGTTCTGAGCAAGTCAGTGATGATATGTATGTCTCAATTGACCTTGTGGAAGAGGTGATTGAGCGCCGTCTTCGCAAGTATAAGAACAAGCTCATTGACAAGCATCAGGAAGGTGGTCATTTCCAGACAGACTTTTTGGAAGAGGCGGATGATGTCGAAGATGGCGAGATTCAGATTGTTCGCAGCAAGCGTTTTGGCATAAAGCCGATGTTTCCGGAAGATGCCTGCGTGCAGATGGAACTTTTAGGACACAGCTTCTTTGTATTCCGAAATGCGGAGACAGATGAGGTGAACGTGGTTTATAAGAGAAAGAATGGCAGCTACGGTTTGATTGAGCCGGAATTCTAGAAAGACTTCTTTACAAACGAGAAGCAAGATGATACAATTTGGACATACAGCAAGAGCTGTATGTCCTTTTTTATCTATCCCAAAAGATTCATAGCAGTTTTTCAACTGCAAATATCCACTCTGAAATATTTTTTAGAAAAATGGTTCTAAAATGACATGTTCGTTCATACACATAAATAGTGAATGAAAAGTACAATTCAGAGGAAGGAGATTTAAATTCATGTCAGATAAGATTATCGAAAACAACCAAGTAACGATTATAGGAGAGGTGGCTTCTGAGTTTACCTTCAGCCATGAGGTCTTCGGTGAAGGCTTTTATATGGTAGAGGTGCTGGTCAAGAGACTCAGCAATTCCGATGACCGGATTCCGCTGATGATTTCTGAGCGGCTCATCGATGTGACGCAGGATTATATCGGGGAGTACATTATGGCAAGCGGACAGTTCCGTTCCTACAATCAGCACGGAGAAAAGAAAAACAGACTGGTATTGTCTGTCTTTGTGCGAGAAGTTTCGTTCGTCGAGGAAGAGCTTGACGGAGCAAAAACCAACAGCATTTTATTGGATGGGTATATTTGTAAACGCCCGATTTATCGCAAGACACCGCTTGGACGGGAAATTGCAGATTTGCTGTTGGCGGTGAACAGACCATATGGGAAATCGGATTACATACCTTGCATTTGCTGGGGAAGAAATGCGAGATTTGCCTCCGGTTTTGAAGTGGGAGAACATGTGCAAGTGCTTGGACGGATTCAAAGCCGCGAATATGTAAAGAAGCTGTCTGAAACAGAGACGGAAAAGCGCATTGCATATGAAGTTTCTGTGAGCAAATTAGAGTGTGTCGTTCATTGACAGATAGCATAAATAGTGTTAAAATCCTGTAAGAAGGCAGAACTTGCATATGGAGGAGAAGGACTATGGCTATTTTTACAGGCGCAGGTGTAGCGATTATCACACCATTTCGTGAAGACGGAAGTGTAAATTATGATAAATTAGAAGAATTGATTGATTTCCAGTGTAACAATGGTACGGACAGTATTATTATCTGCGGTACGACAGGTGAGTCCGCGACTTTGACAGAGGCGGAGCACGTAGAGTGTATCAAGAGGGCAGTGGAGTTTACAAGAGGAAGAGTTCCGGTAGTTGCAGGAACCGGTTCGAATTGTACGGCTACGGCGATTGAGCTTTCGAAGGAAGCGGTGGCAGCAGGGGCGGACGGACTCTTGGTTGTGACACCATATTACAATAAGGCGACACAGCAGGGCTTGGTTCAGCACTACACAGCCATTGCAAAGGAAGCAAAGGCGCCGATTATTATGTATAGTGTGGCAAGCAGAACCGGATGTAACATTGAGCCGGCTACCGTTGCGACGTTGGTAAAGAATGTTGACAACATTGTGGGAATCAAAGAGGCTTCCGGCAATCTTTCGCAGGTTGCAAAGATTATGAATTTGACGGATGGCAAGGTAGACTTGTATTCGGGAAATGACGACCAGATTGTTCCGATTTTGTCATTGGGTGGTATTGGCGTGATTTCGGTATTGTCGAATGTGGCACCGAAGGAGACGCACGATATCTGTGCAAAGTGGTTTGCAGGTGATGTGAAGGGAAGTGCAGAGCTTCAGCTTCGTGCGATTCCGCTTGTGGATGCCTTGTTCAGTGAAGTGAATCCGATTCCGGCGAAGAAGGCGATGAACCTGATGGGCTATGAAGTAGGTGGTATGCGTATGCCGCTGACCGAGCTGACGGAGGCGAATACGGAGAAGCTTGCAAAGGCGATGCGAGAGTTTGGTATTTTATAAGACGATAAAAACGATTGCGGAAGCGCAATCGTTTTTGTGCTGTAATGTGGAATGGATTTTAGGAGGAAGAATACGATGGTAAGAATGATTATGCATGGTTGCAACGGAAAGATGGGACAGGCAATCAGCAGGATGGTAAAGGAAGATACACAGGCAGAGATTGTAGCAGGGATTGACACGTATTTAGGCATTCAGAATACCTATCCGGTTTTTGACAGTCTGGAAAAGTGTGATGTAGAAGCAGATGTTGTCATTGACTTTTCGAATGCGACAGCTGTGGATGCTTTGCTTGACTATTGTGGCGAAAAGAAGCTTCCGGTAGTGCTTTGTACGACGGGACTTTCGGAGCAGCAGCTTGCAAAGGTGAAGGCGGTAAGTGAAAAGACAGCGGTCTTAAAGTCAGCGAATATGTCTTTGGGTATCAACCTGCTTTTGCGTTTGTTGCAGGATGCCGCAAAAGTGCTCGGACCTGCGGGATATGATATTGAGTTGGTAGAAAAGCATCACAACCAGAAGGTGGATGCCCCGAGTGGTACGGCTTTGGCGCTGGCAGATTCCATCAATGATGCGTTGGAGAACGCATATACCTATACCTATGACCGCAGTCAGCTGCGCCAAAAGCGTGATGCAAAAGAGATTGGAATCTCGGCAGTGCGCGGCGGTACGATTGTCGGTGAGCACGAGGTGCTGTTTGCGGGTGAGGACGAGGTGATTGAGTTCAAGCATACTGCATATTCAAAGACGGTGTTTGCGAAGGGCGCAATCGAAGCCGGCAAGTTTTTAAAAGGCAAAGCAGCCGGTATGTATGATATGAAGGATGTCATTCAGTTCTGAGAACTGCTTGATGAAAAATGTTAAAATCTCCCAATGGAAATTTGAGTATACATTTGCACAAATTGCAAATATTACTAGCAAGAAGAAATTCTTACAAATCTATAGGATTTACAGGAAAGGGAGAGAACTATGAAAAATTGGAAAAAAGCATTAGCAGTGGTGTTGTGTATGGGAGTTATCTTCGGAGTGACAGCTTGTGGAACTAGCGGAGATAAGAATGACAAGAAAGACGACACCAGCAATACAACGACCAACGATGCGCAGAAAGACAACCATCAGGGAGATACAGATGGCGGCAATGTCGTGGATGATATCGGGAATGCAGTAGGGGAAGGCATTGAAGACGTAGGTGATGGCGTGAGAGATATTACGGACGACATGACAGGTGACAATGCAGCCGGCGGAAGTACCAATATGAACGGTGCAACAGACGGCAGTGCAGCAGGCAGATAGTGCAGGAGAAGGGACGTGTAACACGTTCCTTTTTGATGTAAAAGGAGAAGTATGAAATTCAGACCATGTATTGATATACATAACGGAAAAGTAAAGCAGATTGTGGGTGGCAGTCTTTCGGATGTGGGGGATGCGGCGGTCACAAATTTTGAGTCTGAGCAGGATGCAGGTTTTTATGCTCGCAAGTACCGTGAGGATGGGCTTGTCGGCGGCCATATCATTTTGTTGAATGCAAAAAGTTCAGAGTATTATGAAGCTACGAGGCAGCAGGCCTTATTGGCATTAGAGATGTATCCGCAGGGTTTGCAAATCGGCGGCGGCATTACGGCAGAGAATGCAGCGGAGTACATAGAAGCAGGGGCAAGTCACGTGATTGTGACTTCTTATGTTTTTCAAAATGGCGAAATCAATTTTGAAAATCTGGAGAGCTTGTGTGAGGCAGTCGGAAAAGAGCGGATTGTGTTAGACCTCAGTTGCCGCAAAAGAGATGGAGAGTATTACATTGTGACAGACCGTTGGCAGAATTTTACAAAGGTGAAGGTGAGTGTGGAGACACTTGGAATGCTTGCGGCATACTGCGATGAGTTTTTAGTACATGGTGTCGATGTGGAAGGGAAAGCATCGGGCGTAGAGTTGGAATTGGTGAAGTTGTTGGCAAAGGTAGAGGGCATACCGATTACCTATGCCGGCGGAATCGGCGGTGAAGCAGATTTGGAAGCCTTTGCTAAAGCGTGCGACGAACGCTTGGATTTTACAGTGGGAAGCGCACTGGATTTGTTTGGCGGCAGTTTGCCTTATGATAAATTGCTTGAACGAAACCGTATTTAATGTTAGAATGGAGTTTAAAGTAAATTCGCGTATAGAAGGAGAACTTACATGGGATTTTTGGACAAGATTTTCGGAACACACAGCGAAAATGAATTAAAGCGTATTTATCCGCTTGCAGACCGCATTGAGGCGATGGATGCTGATATGCAGAAGCTGTCGGATGAGGAGCTTCGCAATAAGACAAAGGAATTCAAAGAGCGTCTTACAAAGGGTGAGACTTTGGATGATATTTTGCCGGAGGCATATGCAACGGTGCGTGAGGCCGCAGTGAGAGCGATTGGTATGAAGCATTATCGCGTACAGCTGATTGGTGGTATTATCCTGCATCAGGGCCGTATCGCCGAGATGAAGACCGGTGAAGGTAAGACTTTGGTATCGACCTTGCCGGCGTATCTCAATGCTTTGGAAGGCAAGGGTGTGCATATTGTAACGGTGAACGACTATCTGGCACAGCGTGATGCCGAGTGGATGGGTGAAGTACACCGCTTCTTGGGCTTGACAGTCGGCGTTGTCTTGAATGATATGGACAATGATGCGCGTCGCGAGGCCTATAACTGTGATATTACCTATGTGACGAACAATGAGCTTGGATTTGACTATCTGAGAGATAATATGGTGATTTATAAAGAACAGCTGGTACAGCGCGGTCTGCACTACGCAGTCATCGATGAGGTGGACTCGGTATTGATTGATGAGGCGAGAACACCGCTTATTATCTCTGGACAGAGCGGAAAGTCTACGAAGCTGTATGAGGCTTGTGATATTTTGGCAAGACAGTTGGTTCGCGGGGAAGCCAGCGGCGAATTCACAAAGATGAATGCGCTGATGGGAGAAGATATCGAGGAGACCGGTGATTTCATCGTCAGTGAGAAGGAGAAGCAGATTAACCTCACAGAAGACGGTGTGAAGAAAGTGGAGCAGTTCTTCCATTTGGAGAACCTTGCAGACGCAGAGAACCTGGAGATTCAGCACAATATCATCCTTGCCTTGCGTGCACATAACCTGATGTTTAAAGACCAAGATTATGTGGTGACTGAGGATGGCGAGGTTATGATTGTAGACGAGTTTACCGGACGTATTATGCCGGGACGCCGTTACTCGGATGGCCTGCATCAGGCGATTGAAGCGAAAGAGCATGTGAAGGTGAAGAGGGAGAGCAAGACCCTTGCGACGATTACCTTCCAGAACTTGTTTAATAAATTTGAGAAGAAGAGTGGTATGACCGGTACGGCACTGACTGAGGAGCAGGAGTTCCGTGACATCTACGGCATGGACGTTGTGGAGGTTCCGACAAATGTTCCGGTACAGCGTCAGGATTTGGATGATGCGGTTTATAAGACACAGCGAGAGAAGTTTATCGCAGTCTGTGATGAGATTGAGAGAGCGAATGCGAATGGGCAGCCGGTCTTGGTCGGCACAATTACGATTGAGACTTCGGAGCTTTTAAGCAAGATGCTTCGTCAGCGTGGCATTAAGCACAATGTTTTGAATGCCAAATATCATGCGATGGAGGCGGAGATTGTAGCAGAGGCCGGACAGCACGGCGCAGTTACGATTGCGACCAATATGGCAGGTCGTGGTACCGACATTAAGCTGGATGAGGCGGCAAGGGAAGCCGGCGGTTTGAAGATTATCGGTACGGAGCGTCATGAGTCGAGACGTATTGACAACCAGTTGCGCGGACGTGCAGGACGTCAAGGAGATCCGGGTGAGTCTCGTTTCTATATTTCACTGGAAGACGATTTGATGCGCCTGTTTGGTTCTGACAAGCTGATGGGTATTTTTAATACACTGGGTGTGGCAGATGGTGAGCAGATTGAGCATAAGATGCTTTCGAATGCCATCGAAAAAGCACAGAAGAAGATTGAGAGCAATCACTTTGGTGTGCGTAAGAATTTGCTCGAGTATGACCAGGTGATGAACGAGCAAAGAGAGATTATTTACGAGGAGAGAAGACGTGTACTTGATGGCGAGAGTATGCGTGATTCTGTACTCAATATGTTGACAGAGTATGTGGGAAGAATGACAGACCTCTATGCTTCGCCGGCAGCGAGCGCAGAAGAGTGGGATTTGGAGGGCTTAAGCACAGAGCTTGGCAATTCCATTTTGCTCGCACCGATTACTTTGGATGAAGTGAAGAAGTTGTCGCAGGCGAAGATGAAAGAACGGTTGCAGGAACGTGCTGTGGAAGCTTATGAAGCCAAAGAAGCAGAATTTCCAGAGCCGGAGCAGCTTCGTGAGGCAGAGCGTGTCATCCTCTTGAAGGTGATTGACCGCAAGTGGATGGATCACATCGATGATATGGACCAGCTGCGTCAGGGAATCGGCTTACAGTCCTATGGACAGAAGAATCCGTTGGTGGAATATAAGATGTTCGGCTACGATATGTTTGGAGAGATGACGGATGCGATTGGGGCAGATACGGTACGTCTTTTGATGCATATTCGTCTGGAACAGAAGGTAGAGAGAGAGCAGGTTGCAAAGGTGACCGGCACGAATAAGGATGAAAGTCTTGCGCGCACACCGAAGAAGCGCGAGGATAAAAAGGTATATCCGAACGATCCTTGTCCGTGTGGCAGCGGCAAGAAATATAAGCAGTGCTGCGGCAGAAAATAATACATTTGAAAGAGGTGAGAATGTGGTCGAGTTAGATAACTTTAAAAGTGTACTCAGTAGCTATGTAGACCCATTGCGTGAGATGAGGGATTCACTTTGACCTCGCGAATAAGACGCAGCGAGTGGAGGAGTTAGAAAGAAAGTTAGAAGAGCCCACTTTTTGGGATGATGCCGAGAAGTCTCAGCAGGTGATGAAGGAGCTTGCGAGCTTGAAGGGCTGCATTGAGACGATGGAAGCTTTAGAGAGTGGATATGAGGACATCGGTGTTTTGATTGAGATGGCATATGAAGAAAATGATGCGACACTGATTTCGGAGATTGAGGAAGAACTGCGCAGTTTTGAAGAGCGTTATGAGAGCATTCGGATTCAGACCTTGTTGTCCGGTGAGTATGATAAGGACAATGCGATTGTGACCCTGCACGCAGGCGCCGGCGGTACGGAGTCCTGCGACTGGGCGAGTATGTTGTATCGTATGTATACCAGATGGGCGGAGCGCAAGGGTTTCCGTGTGGAGGTGTTGGATTTTCTCGATGGGGATGTGGCCGGCATCAAGGCTGTGACCTTTCAAGTGAATGGTGAGAATGCGTATGGTTATTTGAAGTCAGAAAAGGGCGTACATCGTCTGGTGCGCATTTCGCCTTTCAATGCGGCGGGCAAGCGACAGACTTCATTTGCTTCCTGTGACGTTGTGCCGGATATTGAAGATGAGATTGATATTGATATCAATGACGATGATTTGCGCATTGATACGTACCGTTCGAGCGGAGCCGGTGGACAGCACATCAATAAGACTTCTTCGGCAGTGCGTATTACCCATCTTCCGACGGGGATTGTGGTGCAGTGCCAGAATGAGCGCTCACAGCACAGCAACAAGGACAAGGCAATGCAGATGTTAAAGGCAAAGCTCTATTTGCTCAAGGAGCAGGAGCAGGCCGAGAAGGTTTCGGATATTCGCGGTGAGATCAAAGACATCGGATTTGGTAACCAGATTCGTTCGTATGTGATGCAGCCTTATACTTTGGTAAAGGATCATCGCACCAACGCGGAGATTGGGAATGTGAGCAGTGTCTTGGACGGGAATATTGATATGTTTATGAACGCTTACTTAGCGGCTAAAAATAGTGAAACACAGGTAGGAGAGTAGACAGTATGATAAAGATTGCAGTATTGGGATACGGAACCGTAGGTTCAGGAGTTGTGGAGGTTATTCAGACCAACCAGGAGAAGATTAACGAGAGAATCGGCGAAGCATTGGATATCAAATATGTGTTGGATTTGCGAGAGTTTCCGGGCACACCGGTGGAGCATTTGATTGTCCATGACTTTGAACAGATTTTGAATGATGAAGAAGTGAAGGTTGTCGTGGAAGTAATGGGCGGCACCCAGCCGGCATATACCTTTGTGAAGAAGAGCCTGCTGGCAGGAAAGAGCGTGGCAACTTCGAATAAGGCTTTGGTTGCAAAGCACGGTGCAGAGCTTCTTGCCATTGCAAAGGAGAAGAATATCAATTTCTTGTTCGAGGCAAGCGTGGGAGGCGGAATTCCGATTATTCGTCCGCTGACCTCTTCTCTGACCGGAGATGAGATTGAAGAGATTACCGGTATCTTGAACGGTACCACGAACTATATGCTCAGCAAGATGTATTACGAGGGAGCGGATTACGATACTGTGTTGAAGGAAGCACAGGCTTTGGGATATGCGGAGCGTGACCCGAGCGCAGATGTAGAGGGGCAGGATGCTTGTAGAAAGATTGCGATTTTATCTTCTGTGATTTCTGGAAAGTGTGTGGATTTTGAAGACATTTATACGGAGGGTATCACAGAGATTACCCCACTTGATATCGCATATGCAAAGGCGATGGATATGAAGATTAAGCTGTTCGCTTCTTGCAAGCGTGCAGGAGACAAGCTTGGTGCGATTGTGGCGCCGCATCTGGTAACGGCGGAGCATCCGCTTTACAACATCGAAGGTGTGTTTAATTCCATCTTTGTAAAGGGGAATATGCTCGGCGATGCGATGTTCTACGGCAGTGGGGCAGGTAAGCTTCCGACGGCGAGTGCGGTTGTCGGTGACATTGTGGAAGCGGCAAAGAATTTGAACCGCAGTATGATGGCGACTTGGACAGAGGAGAAGCTTGCATTGGAAGAAAAGGCAGAGATGAAGAAAGCTTTCTTTGTTCGAATTAAGGGAAGCGCAGAGGCTATGCAGGCAGAGCTTGCGAAGGTTTTTGGAGATATTTCGATTGTAAAGCTTGCGGAAGCAGAGGATGAGTTTGGGTTTGTGACAGGCTGTATGAGCGAGGGCAGATATGAGACTTGTGCGAAACAATTTCCGCAGATTATTCATAGGATAAGAGTAGAGAAATAAAGGACGTGAGAGTGTGAAATATATTATTGTATTGGGAGACGGTATGGCCGATGAGCCAATCGAGCTGCTTGGGGGAAAGACGCCGTTGGCAGTTGCCAATACGCCTGCGATGGCTGCTTTGGCAAAGACAGGAGAAGTAGGGCTTGCATATATGGTTCCGAAGGGGATGAGTCCGGGTAGTGATACAGCGAATTTATCGGTGATGGGATATGACCCAAAGAAATACTACACCGGACGTTCGCCGCTTGAGGCGCTCAGTATCGGTGTGGATTTAAAGCCGACGGATGTTTCTCTGCGTTGCAATATTGTGACGCTCTCGGAGGAAGATGTGCCTTATGAGGAGAGACACATACTGGATCACAGTGCAGGTGAGATTCCTACAGAGGAGGCAGCGATTCTTGTGCAGGCCTTGCAGGAAGGATTGAAGCGGGAAGGATATGCCTTTTATGTGGGAACCAGCTACCGCCACCTTTTGGTGTGGGCACAGGGTAAGCTCGTAGAGCTGACACCGCCGCACGATATTTTGACAAAGAGAATCGGGGATTATCTTCCGCAGGATACAGTGCTCAGGGAGATGATGGAAAAGAGTTATGAGATTTTGGAGAACCACCCAATCAATGTGGAGCGAAGAGCAAAGGGGCTGAATCCCGCGAATTCTGCTTGGTTCTGGGGCGCAGGTACCAGACCGGCGCTTACCTCTTTTGAGGAGAAGACAGGAAAGCGCGGCGCGATGGTCTCGGCAGTGGATTTGCTCAAAGGCATTGCGGTTGGAAGTGGTATGAAGAATCTTTATGTAGAAGGCGCAAATGGTGGTTTGCATACCAACTATGAAGGAAAGGCAAGGGCTGCCTTGCAGGCACTTCTGGAAGAGGGCTATGACTTTGCCTATGTGCATATTGAGGCGCCGGATGAGATGGGACATCAGGGCTTAGTAAAGGAAAAGGTACAGGCAATCGAGAAAATTGATGCACTTGTGCTTCCGACTTTGCTTGCGGGACTTGAGAAGGCCGGTGAAGACTATCGTCTTTTGGTATTGCCGGATCATCCGACACCGATTCGGATTCGTACACATTCTGCGGAGCCGGTACCATATCTGCTCTATGACAGCAGAAGAGCTTTGGGCGCGCAGGAAGAATATACAGAAGAGTCAGCGAGGGAGAGTGGAATCATATTCCGCGACGGCTACCATTTACTGGATCATCTGTTGGAGGAGTAAGGAATGCTGATTGTAAAGAAATTTGGAGGAAGTTCTGTGGCGAACCGTGACCGCATTTTCAATGTGGCAAGGCGCTGCATCGAGGATTATAAAAAAGGCCATGACATTGTGGTGGTGCTTTCGGCGATGGGAGATACGACGGATGAGTTGTTGGCGTTTGCAAAGAGCATCAACCCGGAGGCTTCCAAGCGAGAGATGGATATGCTGCTCACGACAGGGGAGCAGGTTTCGGTTTCTTTGATGGCGATGGCGATGCAGGCACTGGGAGTGTCAGCCGTTTCCTTGAACGCGTTTCAAGCGCGGATGGGAGCGACTTCTCGTTACAGTAACGCACGATTTAAACGTATCGATACGGAGCGAATCGAGAATGAACTCGAGGCAAAGCGGATTGTCATTGTGACCGGATTTCAGGGTGTGAACAAGTATGAGGACTATGTGACACTGGGACGTGGCGGTTCGGATACGACAGCGGTTGCGCTTGCAGCCGCACTGCATGCGGACAAATGTGAGATTTATACGGATGTGGACGGTGTGTTTACGGCAGATCCACGTGTGGTTCCGCGTGCACGTAAGATTGAGGAGATTACCTACGATGAGATGCTTGAGCTTGCCACTTCGGGAGCAAAGGTACTGCACAGCCGTTCAGTAGAACTGGCGAAGAAATATGGTGTGCAGATGGTCGTACGTTCCAGCTTAAATGAGACAGAAGGTACAACGGTCAAGGAGGTCGTGAAGATGGAGAAGATGTTGATTACAGGTGTGGCATCGGATAAGAATACAGCGAGAATTTCCGTAATCGGACTGGAAGACAAACCGGGAACAGCGTTCCGTATTTTCCACCGTTTGGCAAAAAAAGGAATCAATGTTGATATTATTTTGCAGTCGGTTGGACGTGAGGGAACGAAGGATATTTCTTTTACAGTGTCGCAGGATGATTTGAAAGAGGCAATTGCAATTTTAGAGGACAGCAAGGAAGCACTCAAGATTCAGGAGATTACCTGCAATGAAAAAGTCGCAAAGGTAGCAATTGTCGGCGCCGGTATGATGAGCAATCCGGGTGTTGCTTCGCAGATGTTTGAAGCTCTGTACAGCTATGGCATCAATATCAATATGATTTCCACTTCGGAGATTCGTATTACCGTATTGATTGATGAGAAGGATGTGGAGCGTGCGGTGCAGGCTGTGCACGAGAAATTTGCACTGGCGGAATAGAAACAGGTATATAGGAATAGGCCGGAACATTTATTGGAAGTGTTCCGGTTTTACATAATCGGAGGAGAGAATATGGAAATTGAACGTAAATTTCTAGTCAGACAATTGCCCAATAACTTGGAACAGTACGCAGCACGCCATTTGGAACAAGGGTATCTCTGCGTGGCGCCGGTCGTGCGGATCCGCAGGGACAATGAACAATATGAACTTACCTACAAATCTGGTGGTATGATGGTGCGGCAGGAATATAACCTTCCGCTTATGAGAGAGTCTTACGAGCATTTAAAGACAAAGATTGACGGAAGATTGATTGTAAAGACTCGGTATATGATTCCGTATGACAAGTATATGATTGAGCTGGATGTGTTTGAACAGGATTTGGCGCCGCTTATCATTGCAGAAGTGGAGTTTGAATCGGAGGAGGAAGCGAAGGCGTTTACGGCGCCGGAGTGGTTTGGAGAGGATGTGACCTTTTCAAAGTTGTATCACAATAGTTATCTTAGTAGGATGTAAGGAGGATTTGAAATGGCAAAAGAGGTTTGTGTATTTCTGGCAGATGGATTTGAAGAGATTGAAGGGCTGACCGTTGTAGATTTGCTGCGCCGTGCAGGGGTGCAGGTGACAACAGTCTCTGTGACGGGCAATCGCATGGTGCAGGGAGCACATGGGATTGCGGTGCAGGCAGATACGCTTTTTGAGGAATTCACATACGAAATGCAGGATATGGCAGTGCTGCCGGGAGGTATGCCGGGAACACGCCATTTGGGAGCACATACCGGTCTCCGAAAGGTTTTGGAGCAGTTCTACGATGAGAAGAAATACATTGCGGCGATTTGCGCGGCACCAAGTGTGCTTGGCGAATATGGTATGCTGCGGGGGAGAAAGGCAGTTTGCTATCCGGGATTTGAGGAGGCACTGACGGGAGCTGATGTCCTCTACGATGCAGTGGCAGTGGATGCGTTTGTAATTACCAGTCGAGGAATGGGAACAGCGATTCCGTTTTCATTAAAACTAATTGAAATTTTATGTGGCGAAGCGAAGGCGGCAGAGATAGGAGCGGGAATTATCTATGAGTAAAGTGATTGATCAGGAAAAGGTAAAAGAGGAAAAGAAGAAGAATAAAAAGCTGCTTGTGATTGCGATTGTAGTTGCTGCGGTAGTTTTGTTAACGATTGCGGCATTGTTTACAGCGAGACTTACCAGTGATTTTGATGCGCAGGCATATACGCGTGCGTCACTTGATCATACCTTTCGAGGGGAGACAAAAGAGCTTCTTTCTATTGTAGAGGGAGTTACGGAAGAGGAATTAAAGACGCAGTACGAAGAGGGTGTCGCGACCTTTGTTGAAAAGAATATTACGAGCGGTATCGCGATGGATGCAGCATTGCAAGATAAGTTTTATGCACTCGGCAAGCAGATTTTTGCGTCGATGAAGTATGAGGTAAAGGAAGCGGAGAGGGTGAATGCAAAGGAGTATCGCGTTCCGGTGGAATACCAGGCGGTTGATGTGTTTGACGATTTTCCAGAAGTGGTGTCACAGGAATACACGAAGGTGATGGGAAAGGCAGACAAGGGTGAGTATCAGGGAAGCCGCGATGAGATTAAGGCATATATGGAAATGGAGTTTTTGAATAACTGCTATACGGCACTGGAAGGAATGGTGCAGCAGATGAGTTATGCGGAGCCGGAGACGATGGTTTTCACTGTGAAAAAAGGGGAAGACGGCATATTTGCATTGGATGGCACGGAAATTTATGAATTTATACAAAAAATCATAAATTTAGGTGAAATTCAAGACTAGATATTTAGTATGAGATATGCTATAATACGCTAATGAGCGCGAGAAAGATAAAGCCTTCGGGCTTTTCGCATAGAGTGAAGGAGGAGAAAGAGATGAGCTTACAGGTAGAAAAATTAGAAAAGAACATGGCGAAGCTTACGATTGAGGTTTCTGCAGAGGAATTTGAGAAGGCATTGCAGGGAGCTTATATGAAACAGAAAGGGAATATCAGTGTACCGGGATTCCGCAAGGGAAAAGTGCCGCGCCAGATGATTGAGAAGATGTACGGCGCAGAGATTTTCTATGAGGATGCAGCGAATTCCATTATTCCGGATGCATATGCAAAGGCATATGATGAGTGTGAATTGGATATCGTTTCAAGACCGAGCATTGATGTTGTACAGTTAGAGAAGGGCAAGGCGTTTATCTTTACAGCAGAAGTTGCAGTGAAGCCGGAAGTGACACTTGGCGAGTACAAGGGGTTGAAGGTTGACAAGGTTTCGAACCGCGTAACTGCAAAGGAAGTGGACGCGAAGTTGGAGGAAGAGCGTCAGAAGAATGCAAGAACAGTTGTTGTTGAGGATCGTGCAGTGCAGGATGGCGATGAAGTTGTCTTGGATTTTGAGGGATTTGTTGACGGTGTTGCATTTGAAGGCGGCAAGGGAGAGAACTATCCGCTTACAATCGGTTCCGGTTCATTTATTCCGGGATTTGAGGAGCAGCTTGTAGGTGCAGAGGCAGAGAAGGAAGTAGAAGTGAATGTAACCTTCCCTACAGAGTACCACTCTACAGATTTGGCAGGAAAAGAGGCTGTATTTAAGTGTACAGTACATGAGATTAAAGCTAAAGAGCTTCCAGAGTTGGATGATGAGTTTGCAGCAGAAGTATCTGAATTTGATACCTTAGAAGAGTACAAAGCAGACTTAAAGGCAAAGATTAAGGACCAGAAGATTGCAGATGGTAAGAGACAGAAGGAAGACCAGGCGGTAGAGAAGGCTGTTGCAAATGCAACGATGGAGATTCCGCAGGCGATGATTGATACACAGGTAGACCAGATGGTGCAGGATTTTGCACAGAGAATCCAGTCACAGGGTCTTACGATGGAGCAGTACTTCCAGTTTACAGGTATGACAGCAGACAAGATGATGGAAGAGATGAAGCCACAGGCTGTAAAGCGTATTGAGACAAGACTTGTACTTGAGGCGATTGCAAAGGCTGAGAACATCGAAATCACAGACGAGAAGCTGGATGAAGAGCTTGCAAAGATGGCAGAAGCTTACAAGATGGAAGTGGACAAACTCAAAGAATACATGGGTGATGCTGAGAAGAAGCAGATGAAAGAGGATATGGCTGTTCAGGAAGCAGTGACTTTCTTGACAGAGAATGCAGTAGAGGCATAGAAGTGATAAGTTAGAGGAGGCATAAGCATGAGTGTAATACCTTATGTCATTGAACAGACGAGTCGCGGTGAACGCTCGTATGACATTTATTCAAGATTACTGAAAGAGAGAATCATCTTTTTGGGTGAAGAGGTTACAGACGCTTCAGCGAGCGTTGTGATTGCACAGTTATTGTTCTTGGAGGGGGAAGACCCGGAGAAGGATATTCATCTGTACATCAACAGTCCGGGTGGTTCTGTATCGGCAGGGCTTGCAATTTACGATACGATGCAGTACATCAAGTGTGATGTATCTACGATTTGTATCGGTATGGCGGCAAGTATGGGCTCCTTCCTGTTGTCAGGCGGAGCAAAGGGCAAGCGTTTTGCACTTCCGAATTCGGAGATTATGATTCACCAGCCACTTGGCGGAGCTAAGGGACAGGCGACGGAGATTCAGATTGCAGCAGAACATATCTTGAAGACGAGAGAACGTTTGAACCGCATTCTGGCAGAGAATACAGGACAGAGTTTGGAGCAGATTGGAAAGGATACCGAGAGGGATAATTTCATGACAGCTCAGGAAGCAAAAGAATATGGCTTGGTTGATGAGGTAATCACCAGCCACTAACAACAACGAGGAGGGGATGTTCTGAATTAGAGCACCCCCTTTGTGTGTGAATTTGAGGTGAAAGTATGGCAGGAAAGAAGAATGATGAGATTGTAAGGTGTTCCTTCTGCGGAAAGACGCAGGCACAGGTACAAAAGCTGATTGCAGGGCCGAATGGGGCGTATATCTGTGACGAGTGTATTGAGGTCTGCTCTGAGATTATTGAGGAGGAGTTTGGCTTTGCGAGGGAGGACGGCTTTGACGAAGCGGAATATGCGGAGATTAACCTTTTAAAGCCGGAGGAAATCAAGGCCTTTTTGGATGATTATGTGATTGGACAGGACGAGGCTAAGAAGGTGCTTTCGGTGGCTGTTTACAATCACTATAAGAGAATTATGGCAGGGAGAGACTTGGGAGTCGAGCTACAGAAGAGTAACATTCTGATGCTGGGGCCTACCGGCTGCGGAAAGACACTTTTGGCGCAGACTTTGGCGAAGATTTTGAACGTGCCATTTGCGATTGCGGATGCGACGGCATTGACAGAGGCGGGCTATGTCGGTGAAGACGTGGAGAATATTCTGCTTAAGATTATACAGGCAGCGGATGGCGATATCGCTCGCGCGGAGCACGGCATTATCTATATTGATGAGATTGATAAGATTACCAGAAAGTCGGAGAATCCTTCGATTACCAGAGATGTATCAGGAGAGGGTGTGCAGCAGGCACTTTTGAAGATTATTGAAGGTACGGTTGCAAATGTACCGCCGCAGGGCGGCAGAAAGCATCCGCATCAAGAGACCATTCCGATTGACACGACGAATATTTTGTTTATCTGTGGCGGAGCTTTTGAGGGCCTTGATAAGATTATCGATAAGCGCTTGGATAAGAATTCAATGGGCTTCAATGCGACGGTGGAGAGCAAGAAGGACAGGAACGTCAATGAACTTTTAGGGCAGGTGCTGCCGCAGGATTTGGTGAAGTTTGGTATTATTCCGGAGCTTGTGGGACGTGTGCCGATCAATGTGACTTTAGAGACGCTTGACAGGGAGGCATTGATTCGTATTCTGACAGAGCCAAAGAGTGCGATTGTAAAGCAATATCAGAAGCTTTTGGAGCTTGACGGTGTGGAGTTGAGCTTTGCTAAAGAGGCATTGGAGGAGATTGCGGATATTTCTTTGGCGAGAAAGACCGGTGCAAGAGGCTTGCGTGCCATTATGGAGAATGTGATGATGGATACGATGTACCATGTGCCGTCTGACAATACTATTCAATCTTGCCTGATTACAAAAGAAGCGGTAAAGGGCGAAGAGAAACCAGTTTATAATGCAAAGGCCGTTACCACGCAGAGTGCATAGCGGCGAGAAAAGATACAGGAGAACGATATGGAGAACCAATTGGTGCGTATGCCTATGGTTGCCCTGCGGGGGATGACGATACTGCCGGAGATGGTGGTGCACTTTGATGTGAGCAGAACGATGTCCGTAGAGGCAGTTCAGAGGGCGATGCAGAGTGAGAATCAAAAGATATTTTTGGTCGCACAGCGAGAATTGAATATAGATGCACCGAAGCAAGAAGATGTGTATGCAATTGGTACGGTTGCGACGGTAAAGCAGATTGCAAAGATGTCCAAGAATCTGTTTCGGGTGCTTGTCGTGGGTGAGACGAGAGCAAGATTGGCGCAGCTTACAGCAGGCGCTTGTTTGGAGGCAGAGGTAGAGCTTTTGCCGGAGACTGGGGATTCTGTGAATATTTCGGAGAATCCACAGGCACAGAGTTTGCAGCAACTGTTTTTTGAATATACGGTTAAGAACAATAAGGTACCGAAGGATGTCATTGCACAGGTTGCAGACAACCCATCTTTTGTCAGTCTGGTATACCAGGTGGCGGCGAATGTGGCGATGGATTATCATAACCTGCAAGATATCTTGGAGCAGGATGATGTACAGGAACGCTGTCGTGTGCTTTCCTTTAAGATTGCAAATGAGATGGCGGTGCTTGATTTGAAAGAGAGCATACAGGCACGTGTCAAGGAGAATATGGATCAGCACCAAAAGGAATTTATTCTGCGAGAGCAGATGAAGGTCATTCGAGAGGAGCTGGGTGAAGAGAATGTCCTTTCTGATGCGGAAGAGTTCGAGCAGGAGACGAAGAAGCTTGAGGCAAAGGAGGATGTAAAGGAGCGTCTTTTTAAGGAGATTAAGCGATTTAAGAGCGCACAGCAGAGTGCCGCAGAGAATGGCGTGACGCGTACCTATATAGAGACTTTATTAGAGATGCCTTGGGATAAGATGGCGCCGGACTATACGGATTTGGCATATGCAAAGCAGGTGTTGGAAGAGGAGCATTATGGTCTTGAGCAGGTGAAGGAGCGAGTGCTGGAGTTCTTGGCAGTACGCACTTTGACGAAAAAGGGAGAGAGCCCCATTTTGTGTCTGGTAGGGCCTCCGGGTACCGGTAAGACTTCGATTGCAAAGTCGCTGGCAAAGGCATTGCAAAAGCCCTATGCAAGAATTTCGCTTGGCGGTGTGCGTGATGAGGCCGAGATACGCGGCCATAGGAAGACCTATGTGGGTGCGATGCCGGGACGCATTGCGAATGCCTTGAAGCAGGCCGGTGTAAAGAATCCATTACTCTTATTGGATGAGATTGACAAGGTAAGTAACGACTATAAGGGAGATACATTTTCTGCCCTTTTGGAGGTGCTCGACAGTGAGCAGAATATCAAGTTCCGTGACCATTATCTGGAGCTTCCGTTAGATTTATCTGAGGTGCTTTTTGTGACGACAGCGAACAGCTTGCAGACGATACCGAGACCACTCTTGGATCGTATGGAGGTCATCGAGGTCAGCAGTTATACGGGGAATGAGAAGCTACGTATTGCAGAGCGACATTTGCTTCCAAAGCAGTTGGAGCGCAATGGACTTTGTGAGGGACAGCTGAAGATTAGTAAGACCGCGATTTGGAAGATTGCAGCAAATTATACGAAAGAAGCAGGTGTGCGCCAGCTAGAGAGAAAGCTTGGTGAGATTTGCAGAAAGGCTGCAAGAGAGATTCTGGAAGAGAAGAAGGAGTGCATTCGTGTAACAGACCGCAATCTGGAAAAATACTTGGGCAAGGAGAAGTATTCCTATACGACCATTAACGAGACTGATGAGGTGGGAATCGTGCGTGGACTTGCGTGGACAAGTGTGGGCGGTGACACCTTAGAAATTGAGGTCAACCTGATGCCGGGTAAGGGGGAGACACTTCTTACAGGTCAGCTTGGCGATGTGATGAAGGAGTCTGCAAAGACGGGCATCAGCTATATCCGTTCCGTTGGTGCGGGATATGGCATTTCTGAAGATTTCTTTGAAAAGCATGATGTACATATTCATATACCGGAGGGCGCTGTTCCGAAGGATGGTCCTTCTGCCGGGATTACGATGGCAACGGCTATGATTTCAGCAGTTACCGGAAGAAAGGTCAGAGCGGATGTGGCGATGACCGGTGAGATTACCTTACGTGGTCGTGTCTTGCCAATTGGCGGTTTGAAGGAAAAGCTGCTTGCGGCAAAGACGGCCGGTGTCAAGACGGTGCTTGTTCCAGAGAAAAATATGCGCGATGTGGAAGATATTTCCACAGAGATTACGAAGGGATTGGAGATTGTTCCAGTCAGTTGTATGGAGGAAGTGCTGAAGGTGGCACTTCGTTAAGAGGATTGAGAAAAGATGAAGATTAAGAATGTAGAATTATCGATTGTGTGCGGAATTACAAGTACCCTGCCCGAGACAGACCGCGTGGAGATTGCCTTTGCCGGAAAGTCGAATGTAGGAAAGTCTTCGCTGATCAATGCATTGATGAACCGCAAGGCGCTTGCAAGGACTTCTGCCACACCGGGAAAGACACAGACCATCAACTTCTATAATATCAATGATGCGATGTATTTGGTAGACTTGCCCGGCTATGGTTATGCGAAGGTCTCTGAGCGAGAGAAGGAGCAGTGGGGAAAGCTGATTGAACGCTACCTGCACACGTCCAAGCAATTGCAGGCGGTATTTCTTTTGATAGATATCCGTCACGAGCCGTCTGCGAATGACAGACAGATGTATGAGTGGGTGGTAGCACAAGGATATCAGCCGATTATCATTGCGACGAAGCTGGATAAGCTCAAACGCAGTCAGGTGCAAAAGCATGTCAAGATGATAAAAGAGGGCTTAAAGCTCTTGCCGGGTTCTGTTGTAATCCCGTTTTCGGCGGAGACAAAGCAGGGGCGAGAAGAGATTTGGGAGTTAATTGAGACAAACTATTTGCAAAAAGAGTCAGAATAGTGTACGATGAGAAAAAGAGATTCAGATGAATGGAGAGGTGTACAATGAGCGGACAATACGACGGAATGGCGATTGGAGTATTTGAGTTGGATAGTGAGTGCGCGTGCTTTGTAGCTTTAGATGCGGCAGCAAAGACGGCAGATGTACGTATTCAATCAGTAGAGAGAAATCGTTTGGGTGCAGGTGCCTGTGTAAAGATGCGCGGAACGATATCGGATGTGAATGCAGCGATGGAAGCAGCTTTGAAAGCGGCAGAACCGATTGCAAAGATAGTTTCCCATACGGTGATTGCAGCGCCGGATGCAGGCACAGAACTTGCAGCAGCGATGACAATTCACAAATAGGAAGAAAGATGAGGGTATCAGTATGACTTACGGTGCATATGGATTGGTAGAAGTTTTGGGAGAGGCAAATGCAGTGCTTGTTTTAGATAAGATGTTGAAGACTGCGGATGTTACATATGAGACAAAGGATACAAAGTGTGGCGGACATGTACTTTTATTTGTCAGTGGCAGTGTGTCTTCAGTGAGCGCGGCAGTAGAAGCAGCCACAGAGAATCCGCCATGCAAAGTTTTTGTATCTGCGGTGGTTTCAAATCCATCTCAGGAGATGATTGACATTGTAGAAGGATTCAAGGCAAGATAAGAAAAATAATAGAAAAGTAGGTGAATACGATGTATATGGAAGCGTATGAGCGTTGGCTTGCAGCGGATTTAGAAGATGAGGCTCTGACCAAAGAGTTGGAGGCGATTAACGGCGATGAGCAGGAGATTAAAGAGCGTTTTGCAGTTGCATTGAAGTTTGGAACCGCCGGACTTCGCGGCGTGCTTGGTGCAGGTTCCAATCGCATGAATATTTATGTAGTCAGACAGGCAACACAGGGCTTGGCGAACTGGGTGAAGACACAGGGAGGTAAGCAGTTGGTGGCTATTAGTTATGACAGCCGTATCAACAGTGATGTGTTTGCAAAGAATGCAGCTTGCGTATTGGCGGCAAATGGAATTAAAGTACGCATTTACGATGCTTTGATGCCGGTTCCGGCACTTAGCTTTGCGACGCGTTATTATGAGGCGAACGCAGGTATTATGGTGACTGCATCGCACAATCCTGCAAAGTATAATGGTTACAAGGCATATGGGCCGGATGGCTGTCAGATGACCGATGAGGCAGCGAACCTTGTATATGCAGAGATTCAAAAGACCGATATTCTGGATGGCGCAAAGATGATTTCTTTTGAAGAGGGAATGGCAGCCGGACTTATTGAGTATGTAGGAGATGACTGTAAGGAAGCGCTTTACGATGCGATTAAAGCAAGAAGTGTGCGTCCTGGCATTTGTAAGACAGCAGGTTTGAAGCTGGTGTATTCGCCGCTGAACGGTTCCGGTTTGGTTCCGGTAATGCGGATTTTAAAAGATATCGGAATTGAGGATATTACGATTGTACCGGAGCAGCAGTATCCAGATGGGAATTTCCCGACCTGCCCGTATCCGAACCCGGAGATTTTCGAGGCGCTTCGTCTTGGACTTGAATTGGCAGAAAAGTCGGATGCAGACTTGATGCTTGCGACGGACCCGGATGCAGACCGTGTAGGTATTGCAATCAAATGTCCGGATGGCAGTTATGAATTGGTTTCCGGAAATGAAGTAGGGGTACTGCTTTTGGATTATATCTGCGCAGCACGCCTTGAGAAGGGAACGATGCCGGAGAAGGCGGTAGCTGTGAAGTCGATTGTGACCACTCCGCTTGCAGATGCAGTGGCGAAGGAATATGGCATTGAACTTCGCAATGTACTGACCGGATTTAAGTGGATTGGAGACCAGATTGCACGTCTGGAGGCAGCCGGCGAGGTAGAGCGCTTTATCTTTGGATTTGAGGAGAGCTATGGTTATCTTGCAGGGCCGTATGTGCGTGATAAGGACGCGGTGATTGCTTCTATGCTGATTTGTGAGATGGCTGCATATTACAGAAGTATTGGTTCCTCAATCAAGCAGCGTATGGAAGAGCTTTACAGCAAGTATGGCCGTTACCTGAATAAGGTGGACAGCTTTGAATTTCCGGGACTTTCCGGTATGGATAAGATGGCAGGCATTATGGAAGGGCTGCGTCAGAATCCACCGGCAAAGATTGGCGAGTATGCAGTTGTGAAGGTTACGGATTACCAGAAGCCGGAGGAGACAGGACTTCCGGCAGCGAATGTGTTGATTTACAGCTTGGAAGGTGGGGCAGAAGTGATTGTACGTCCTTCCGGTACCGAGCCGAAGATTAAGACTTACTTCACGACTTTAGGAAAAGATTTGGCAGAGGCACAGGCACAGAAGGATGCATTGGCGGAAGCCTTGAAGCCGGTATTGGCATAGGAATTAGAACGAATAGTAAAGGAGCAGGTGTTTGCAGCCTGCTCCTTATATTTTTGTGCTTTTTAGTTGATATCTAATTCCACCGGACAATGGTCGGAACCCAAAATCTCGGTGTGAATCTTTGCGTCTACGAGGCGGTCTTTTAACTCGTCTGATACGACAAAGTAGTCAATACGCCAGCCTGTATTCTTTTCTCTGGCTTTCATACGATAAGACCACCAAGAATATATCTGTTCCATATCCGGGTAGAAGTGGCGGAAGGTATCGATATAGCCACTTGCCAGAATGGTACTGAATTTGCCGCGCTCCTCATCCGTAAAGCCGGCATTCTTGTGGTTCGTCTTTGGATTCTTCAAATCAATCTCCTGATGTGCCACATTCAAATCTCCGCAAAAGATGACAGGCTTTGTCTTACGCAAATTCTGGAGGTATGCCAAGAAAGCGTCCTCCCAAGTCATGCGGTAGGGAAGTCTTGCCAATTCGTTCTGGGAATTTGGTGTGTAGCAGGTGATAAAATAAAAGTCTTCATATTCCAAAGTAATTACACGTCCCTCGTGGTCGTGCTCTTCCACGCCGATGCCGTAGGAGACCGAAAGAGGTTCTGTTTTTGTGAAAATGGCGGTGCCAGAATAGCCTTTCTTTTTTGCATAATTCCAGTACTGGTGATAGCCCGGAAGCTCTAGCTCAATCTGCCCTTCCTGCAATTTGGTCTCTTGCAGACAGAAGATGTCAGCGTCTATCGCTGTGAAGAAATCCAGAAAGCCTTTTTGTACACAGGCGCGGATTCCGTTCACGTTCCATGAAATCAATTTCATAATCAAAAATCCTTTCGTTTATTTTTTTATAGTATATCACTTTCTAATTTATTTTGGTAGGTTTTGTTGTTTTTATGGAACTTTTTTGCGCGGAGTGTACGGTACTGTTTTGGAGTAACACCTTCGTGAGTTTTGAAGATATTAGCAAACTGTGAACTGGTACAGAAACCACAGGATTGCGCTATTTCAGAAATACACATACTGCTATGCAAGAGAAAATGCTTTGAGTGATGGATACGCTTTTTCATAAGGTATTGCTTGGGGGACACGCCGATTCTTTTTTTGAAGGCATGGCGAATGTAGTCATAGCTATATCCGGACTCTAACAACAAAGATTCAATATTTAAATTTTGATTAAAATTCATATCAATTACTTCACGTATACGCTCTACTTCGTCTGATGAAAAAACCAACTGTTTCTTTTGACGAGAGTGAATCACAATAATTTCACCTGTAAGGCACTTTATCATATCATGATAGCCTGACAAGCGTCCCAAATATTCATTTCTGATTTGTTCAAATTTTGAGAAAATCAATCGAACATCATCGGAAAACACATTGCTTTCCAATTGTATTTTTTCGGTCTGAGATAGGTGGAAGGCAACGCAGAGCACAGAGGTCTCGGAGGCGTGATACTCATCGTGTGTGCAGCCGGGCGTATACAGAGTATAGCGACCGGGCGCAAAGGAGAGCGTCTTTTCTTCAATTGTTGTGGTGCCGTGCCCTTGAAAGTAGAAGCACAATTCATAACAGTTGTGAAAATGGTCGGACACGTATGTCCGAGCGGGGTGGTTAAAGTAATAAACGTATTCAATGTCAATATGCATAATAATCAAGACCCTCCAATCAGCTAATATTTAGTATCGTGATTATATCAATGGCAAAATAAAAAATCAATCAGCCAAAATATGGATAAAAATACGAAACCAAAACGTGGTAAAAATACAAAAAGGCAAAAAATGGGAAAATGACTATGTTTCTGTCAAACAAAGAGAAATAAATTAGAAAAAAAGCAGACAAAATACGCAAAAAAATGGGGATGGTGAAAAAAAAGGAGAATGTGCATCTGTGTTCAAAACTAAAAAAAGACAGCCAGTTTGTTGTATTTTATTGTATGTGCTTGTGATAGATTACGATTAGTAAAATAATTGAAATGTAGGTGGGAGGAATGATGGAGAATTTACAACTTCAAAAAGTAGCAAATGAAATACGCAAAGGGATTGTAACGGCAGTTCACAGCGCAAAAGCAGGACATCCGGGTGGCTCCTTATCAGCGGCAGATATTTTTACATATCTGTATTTCGAGGAGATGCACATAGACCCGAACGAACCGAAAAAGCCGGACAGAGACCGTTTTGTTCTGTCAAAGGGCCATGTAGCTCCGGGACTGTATGCAACGCTTGCACAGCGCGGCTATTTTCCGGTGGAGGATTTGTTGAGCTTACGCCACACCGGTTCTTATCTGCAAGGGCATCCCGATATGAAACATATTCCAGGTGTGGATATGTCCAGCGGTTCTCTGGGACAGGGTGTATCGGTGGCAGTTGGTATGGCGCTTGCCGGAAAGCTGGGAGAAGAGAATTATCGGGTATACGCACTGACAGGTGACGGAGAACTGCAAGAAGGTCAGATTTGGGAGGCGGCAATGTTTGCGGGAGCACATAAGTTAGATAATCTGTGCCTGATTGTAGACAACAATGGCCTGCAGATTGACGGAAAGATCGAAGAGGTATGCAATCCATACCCATTGGGTGAGAAGTTTGAAGCCTTTGGTTTTCATGTAATGGAGATTGACGGACACGATTTCGATGCGATTCGTGCAGCTTTTGACAAGGCGCGGGTAATCAAGGGAATGCCAAGTGTCATCATTGCAAAAACGACAAAAGGAAAGGGTATTTCCTTTATGGAGAATCAGGCAGCATGGCACGGAAATGCACCAAACGATGAACAATATAAGATTGCGATGGAAGATTTGGAGAAGGTAGGTGAAGCACTATGTCAGAAGTAAAGAAGATTGCAACAAGAGAAAGCTATGGAAATGCACTTTTAGAATTGGGAAAAGAACAGGAAGATTTGCTGGTTCTCGATGCCGATTTGGCGGGAGCAACAAAGACGGGGATTTTTCAGAAAGCATTTCCTGAGCGACACATTGACTGTGGAATTGCAGAGGCAAATATGACGGGAATCGCAGCAGGTCTGGCTACTTGTGGAAAGGTGCCGTTTGTGAGCTCTTTTGCGATGTTTGCGGCAGGCAGAGCTTTTGAGCAGGTGCGAAACTCCATTGGATATCCACACTTGAATGTAAAAATCGGAGCCACGCATGCGGGCATTTCTGTTGGAGAAGACGGGGCGACACACCAATGCAACGAGGATATCGCCTTGATGCGAACGATACCGGGCATGGTCGTGATAAATCCTTGTGATGATACGGAGGCAAGAGCAGCAGTAAGGGCAGCTTATGAGTATGTCGGACCAGTCTATCTGCGTTTTGGAAGATTGGCAGTTCCGGTCATCAATGATGCGGAAAACTATAAATTTGAACTTGGGAAAGGTGTTGTCTTAAGAGAGGGAAAGGATGTCACCCTGTTTGCTACGGGGCTTTGTGTAAGCGAGTCGCTTCTGGCGGCAGAGCTCTTAGCGGCAGAGGGAATTGATGCGGAGGTTATCAACATCCATACGATTAAGCCGCTTGATGAGGAGCTTGTATTGCAGTCTGCGGCGAAGACCAAAAAGGTTGTCACAGTGGAGGAACACTCGATTATCGGTGGACTTGGCGGTGCGGTGGCAGAGGTCTTAGGAGAGAAGCTTCCGACAAAGATGCTGCGCATCGGTATCAATGATACTTTTGGAGAATCAGGTCCGGCGAAAGAGTTGATTCAGAAATATGGGTTGGATGCGGAGAGTATTTGTGAGCGAGTTAAGACATTTCAATAGGAACCAAAATGTGGTAAAAATCCAAAAAATGCAAAAAGTAAGTAATTAAATGTATTTTTACCAATTGAAATGACCAAAAACGTAGAAAACAAGGCCAACGCATCAGGCTACAATAACTTTTGCCTTGCCAGAACAGATTTGAGTAACAATAAGACAGCATATTGGCAATATACCGAAAAGCTTTTGGGACAGTGTGCAGCTGAGGTTGCAGAGCTTATGAAGAACAATCCGGGTTATATCAGTGGGGTGACTACCACAGCTGAGTATCGTTATTTAACGAATGAGAGTGGGAAATATCTTGACTATAATCCGAATACCATTCTGGATTTCCGCGCTTATGTTGGGAATATTGAGCACATCAATACGATAGAGAACTTCAATCGAGAATATGGGACATCCTTTACGACATTTGATTTGCTATCGACGGATTATGACCCTTCAACGGTTGAAAATGCAGGCGGATTTGATGCGCCGCGCAATCAAGATAATGCTGCATTTGCAAATCTTTGGACAGAGTTTCGCGCACACCAGATAAGAACTGCCGTCCAAGAGTTGGTGTATATCATTGAAAAATACATTGATAACAGCTTGATTTATACGCATCAGATTGCGGTCAATAATTTTGAAACGGCCTCTCCGATTATTGCAGGAGATGTTGAGGATTCGAATATAGGTATCGATTTGCACAATGATGAAGCGAACGAAGCAAATATAGCAGAGATTAGAAGCCGCTTAGGCGATGATATCACTCGTAGCTGGGGTGTCCCTGAGTGGTTGCCTGCTAGTAGTGATTATAACAATACGAAGTCTGCGTTAGAGCGAATGATTGCTGCGGATGCGAAGTATATCGGTCCTTTCAACTATGGTGGGAATGATGAATTTGATATCAATACCAAAGCGGAAGTTCTGCGAGCACTTACGGAGGTTGTGACTACAGATGTCACTGTAAGCAGTTATAAGACCGGCGATATCACAGATGATGGAACTGTGGATATATTGGATTTAATCCGTATGAAGAGAAAGGTTGAGATTGACAACAGCTTGTCGGTAAATGCGATTGCTGCTGATGCAGATGGAAATAGTAAGGTTGATGGAACAGACCTTGTAATTGTTAGAAAATTTTTGGCTCGCCGCTAATAAATTGCTGGTGACAGCTTCGGAGAGCTGCATATGGTTAGAATTGAAATAGAAAAAGAGTACAGAACAAACATTCGATTTGCTCTGTACTTTTTTTATGGAGTCTGTTATAATCAAGAAAAGTAATTTTTAGGAGATGAGTTAGAGAGAGTAAGAAGAATCTTGGAGGGAGCGGAATGGCTGACTCAGAAGATTACAGATATTTATGCTACGACATTGTTGACATTGGCAGGAAAAATTCATAAACTTGTTGTAATGTAACGACATTTGCGTTACAATATAACAAAGGAGATGATTTTATGGAAAAAACAGCAACATTAAATTTGAGAGTGAATCCAACAGTAAAACAACGTGCGGAAGATGTTTTATCACGATTGGGAATACCGATGTCGACGGCAATTGATATGTATCTTCATCAGATATCGTTAATGGGAGGAATTCCATTTTCCGTAACATTACCAAAGGCACCATCATCTGTAAATATGGATCTGATGAGTTCAGATGAAATTCACAAAATATTGCAGGAAGGGTATGAAGATGTAGTACATGGTAATGTACAGGACGCAGCGTCTGCATTTGCAAAATTTAGGGAGAGACATTAATATGAAGCGTTATAGGGTACAGATTACGGAAAAGGCATTCATTGATATGGAAGAGATATACAATTATATTGCCGATGATTTACTGGAACCGGAATATGCAATGAATCAGTATAATCGTATTGCAGATTCCATCGAAGGTCTAGCGTTGTTTCCGGAACGGATTAAGATAATGCAATCAGACAAAGAGGCAGCAATGGAATTGCGCCGATTGCTGGTAGATAACTACTCCGTTTTTTATGTGATACAAAATGACAATGTAATTGTCACTAGAGTGCTGTATAGTGCCAGTGATATTGAAGAGTGTTTGGCAGATGAGTAGTCGGTGGATGAAAAGACAGGCTTTGATATTGCACGGAATTAAAGGAAGACAATCGAATAACAATCAACACGAGCCACTGGGAGAAACTTCCAGTGGTTTTTTAATGCGAAAAAGCAAGGTGATAGAGGTGGCGAGATATATTCATTTCACGGAAGAACAAAAAGAACTGGCACGAAATAAAAGCATCGTGAACTTTCTGAGAAGGCGAGGAGAGAAGGTAAAAAGCCATTTGAACTTCCGGCAAGGAACGGTTCCGGATGTCGGTCCTTATTTGATGTATAAAAATGTAGAAAGACGCACGAACAAATGTTTGTTATCGACTGTACAAATGGAGAAAATTGTGTTATAGTATAAGAAATTTTGATATATTTTCCTCCCTGTCCGTATAATATTACGCAGTTGGAAAAAATAGCGAATAGGCGAACTTTTTTACTTCGACTTTTGGAGGTGATTTTTGTGAATAATGCACAAAACTGCTTTAAATTAGTATCTGAATACCAGCCCATCGGCGACCAACCACAAGCCATTGAAGCATTGGTAAATGGCTTCCGAGAAGGCAATCAATGCCAGACCTTGCTTGGTGTGACCGGTTCGGGCAAGACTTTTACGATGGCGAATGTCATCGCACAATTAAATAAACCGACTTTGGTCATCGCGCATAATAAGACGCTGGCGGTGCGGCTTTATGGTGAGTTCAAAGAATTCTTCCCTGAAAATGCGGTGGAATACTTCGTCAGCTAGTTCGTTATCGAAAAGATGCACCACAATATGTAGTGATTCCGAGAATAGAAACACAAGATATAGCATTAAAAATGGAAAATATGGACTGTATGGACTATGCGGAAAGGGCAATACAGGTGACCTAAGTACTTAAATATTGAAGAAAGGATGCTCAAGGATGAATAATGAACATGAAATTGTATTATATCAATTAGACAACACGAATGTATGTGTAAATGTTATTTTTAAAGATGAGACATTTTGGCTAACACAAAAGGCAATGGCAGAATTGTTTGATGTTAATGTTCCTGCTATTTCTAAACATTTGACAAATATTTTCGAAGATGAAGAACTTGTTAAAGAGTCAACTGTTTCCAAAATGGAAACAGTTCAGATGGAAGGAAATAGGCAAATAAGAAGGGAACGCGAGTTTTACAATTTGGATGCTATCATTGCAGTCGGTTATCGTGTGAATTCAAAAAAGGCAACAAAATTCAGACAATGGGCAACCAAGACGTTAAAGGAATATATTACCAAAGGGTATGTACTTAATGATGATATGCTTAAAAATGGGAAACCTTTTGGAAAAGATTATTTCGATGAATTATTAGAACGCATACGTGAAATACGAGCAAGTGAACGTAGAGCATATCAAAAGATAGCAGATGTATTTGAACAGTGTAGTTATGATTATGATAAAAATAGTGATACTACAAAAGCATTTTATGCGTTTGTTCAAAACAAACTTCATTATGCGGTGACAGGGAAAACGGCAGCTGAATTGATCTATGAGAGAGCAGATGCAGAAAAACCGACGATGGGTCTAACAACATGGAAAGATGCGCCGGATGGAAAGGTATTGAAGAGGGACATTATTGTTGCTAAAAATTATATGAATGAAAAAGAACTGTCCCGTTTAAATCGTTTGGTGACAATGTTTATAGACTATGCAGAATTGATGGCAGAAGATGAAATTCTCATGAGTATGCAAGATTGGGTAGAACAGACAAACCAGTTTTTAAGCAATAACAGACGTCAGATTTTAGAAGGAAAAGGGAGAATATCTCATGATGTTGCTATAGAAAAAGCGGAGAAAGAGTATAAAGTTTTCCGGGTGAAACAAGATCAAGAATATATTTCTGAGTTTGACAGAGAAGTAGCAAGATATCTCAAGGGAGAATAAATATTTACCAAAACAAATTTCGCGGTTAATATAAATCATAACGACAGCAATTAACAAGGAGTTACATCATGGATAAGTTCATATTACACTCTGATTTCAAACCAACCGGCGACCAACCCCAAGCAATCGAAGCCCTCGTAAAAGGCTTCAAGGAAGGCAATCAATGCCAGACTTTACTAGGGGTTACCGGTTCGGGCAAGACTTTTACGATGGCGAATGTCATCGCACAATTAAATAAACCGACTTTGGTTATCGCGCATAATAAGACGCTGGCGGCGCAGCTTTATGGTGAGTTCAAAGAATTCTTCCCTGAAAATGCGGTGGAATACTTCGTTTCGTATTACGATTACTACCAGCCGGAGGCTTATGTGCCGTCTTCGGACACCTATATAGCAAAAGACTCCGCAATCAACGATGAGATTGACAAGCTGCGTCACTCTGCGACGGCGGCTCTTTCGGAGCGCCGCGATGTGATTATTGTTGCCAGTGTGTCTTGCATTTATGGTTTGGGTTCTCCGATTGATTATAAGGATATGGTGATTTCGCTTCGACCGGGTATGATAAAGGATCGCGATGAAGTGATACACAAATTGATTGAGATTCAGTATGACAGAAATGAGATGGATTTTAAGCGTGGCACCTTTCGCGTGCGGGGTGATGTGTTGGAGATTTTTCCGGCGGTTTCGGCGGAATCTGCGATTCGCGTGGAGTTTTTTGGAGATGAGATAGACCGGATTACGGAAATTGATGTGCTCACAGGGGATGCGAAGGCGGTTTTGAACCATGCAGTCATCTTTCCGGCCTCGCATTATGTGGTTTCGCCGGATGCGATGAACCGTGCGACGCAGGAGATTGAAAAGGAATTAGAGGAGCGTGTAAGATATTTTAAGCGTGAGGACAAACTATTAGAGGCACAGCGTATTGCGGAGCGTACGAATTTTGACATTGAGATGATGCGGGAGACGGGATTTTGTTCGGGAATTGAGAACTATTCCAGACATTTGACCGGACTGGCGCCGGGCCAGCCGCCGCATACTTTGATTGACTATTTCCCGGATGATTTTCTGATTATGATTGATGAGTCGCATATGACGATTCCCCAGCTTGGCGCGATGTATTCCGGTGACCAATCGCGCAAATCCACTTTGGTAGATTATGGTTTCCGACTGCCATCGGCAAAGGATAACAGACCTCTGAATTTTCAGGAGTTTGAGGGCAAGATTGACCAAGTGCTTTGTGTCTCGGCGACACCGGGCAAATATGAGGAGGAGCATGAGCTTTTGCGGACGGAGCAGATTATTCGTCCGACCGGACTTTTGGACCCGAAGGTTGAGGTGCGCCCGATTGCCGGACAGATTGATGACTTGATTGGCGAAGTGAATCAAGAGGTAAAGAATAAAAATAAAGTGTTGATTACGACACTTACCAAGCGTATGGCAGAGGACTTGACGGACTATATGCGAGAGTTGGGAATTCGTGTGAAGTATCTGCATTCTGATATTGACACATTGGAGCGCACGGAGATTATTCGAGATATGCGTCTGGATGTATTTGATGTTTTGGTCGGAATCAATCTTTTGCGAGAGGGGCTCGATATACCGGAGATTACCTTGATTGCCATTTTGGATGCGGATAAGGAGGGATTCCTGCGTTCGGAGACGTCTTTGATTCAGACCATAGGACGAGCTGCGAGAAATGCGGAGGGGCATGTCATTATGTATGCTGACACGATTACGGATTCGATGCGCCGTGCGATTGATGAGACTGAGAGACGTCGTACGATTCAGATGAAGTACAATGAGGAACATGGGATTACCCCGCAGACCATCAAAAAGGCAGTGCGTGATTTGATTAGCATTTCAAAAAAGGTGGCGGCGGAGGAGCTGCGTATGGAGAAAGACCCGGAATCAATGAGCAAGCAGGAGTTAGAGAAGTTGATTCAGGATATCTCAAAGCAGATGCGAAAAGCTGCGGCAGAGCTGAACTTCGAGGCTGCTACCGAGCTGCGTGATAAGATGATAGAACTGAAGCAAGTGTATCAAGAACTTGATTGAGGAAAGTAAGTGTAACAATAGGAGAAAAGTAAGATGAAGCAATATATCAAGATTCGTGGGGCGAATGAACATAATTTGAAAAATATTGATATCGATATTCCAAGAAACGAATTGGTTGTGTTGACGGGGCTCAGTGGTTCGGGAAAGTCTTCCCTTGCCTTTGATACGATTTATGCAGAGGGGCAGAGAAGATATATGGAATCCTTGTCTTCTTATGCAAGACAGTTTTTGGGACAGATGGAGAAGCCGAATGTCGAGAGCATTGAGGGTCTTTCACCCGCCATTTCCATTGACCAGAAGTCGACGAACCGTAACCCGCGTTCGACAGTAGGAACCGTGACGGAGATTTATGATTATTTCCGTCTGCTCTATGCAAGAATCGGAATTCCGCATTGTCCAAAATGTGGACGCGAGATTAAGAAGCAGACCGTAGACCAGATGGTAGACCAGGTGATGGAGCTTCCGGAAGGCACAAAGATACAGTTTCTGGCACCGGTTGTCAGAGGAAGAAAAGGACGCCATGAAAAGGTGTTGGAGCGTGCGAAAAAGAGCGGTTATGTGCGCGTGCGCATTGACGGGAACCAGTATGAGCTGTCGGAAGAGATTCACTTGGATAAGAATATCAAACACAATATTGAGATTGTCGTAGACCGCCTGGTGGTGCGTCCGGGAATCGAAAAGCGTATGACGGATTCCATTGAGAATGTTTTGGCACTTGCAGAGGGGCTTATGATTGTGGATGTGATTGGTGGGGAGCCGATTCATTTTAGTCAGAGTTTTTCTTGCCCGGACTGTGGTATCAGTATTGAGGAGATTGAACCTCGAAGTTTTTCTTTCAATAACCCATTTGGTGCTTGTCCGGTATGTTTTGGACTTGGATATAAGATGGAATTTGATATTGATTTGATGATTCCAGATAAGAGCCTTAGCATTGATGAGGGCGCAATTGTGGTACTTGGCTGGCAGTCTTGCACGGATAAAAAGAGTTTTACCAGAGCGATTTTGGATGCATTGGCAGCAGAATATGGATTTTCGTTATCGACTCCGTTCCAAGACTATCCGCAGGAGATTCAAGATATTTTGATTTATGGTACGAACGGAAAGACGGTGAAGACGCACTATGTGGGTCAGCGCGGAGAAGGCTTCTATGATATTGCATTTGAAGGCTTGATTAAGAGCGTAGAGCGGCGTTATCGCGAGACAGCTTCGGAGATTACGAAGGCGGAGTATGAGACTTTTATGCGTATCACTCCTTGCCGTGAGTGTGAGGGAAGACGTTTGAAAAAGAGCTCTCTTGCAGTGACGGTTGGGGGAAAGAATATTGCGGAAGTTACAGATTTGTCGATTGCAAAGTTACAAGTATTTTTGGAAGAATTGGAGCTCACGAAGACGCAGGAATTGATTGGGGCACAAATTTTAAAGGAGATTAAGACGAGGGTTGGATTTTTGGCGAATGTGGGACTGGAATATCTCACTTTATCGCGTGCGGCAGGAAGCCTTTCGGGAGGTGAAGCGCAGCGTATTCGCCTCGCAACGCAGATTGGCTCAGGGCTCGTGGGGGTTGCCTATATTCTGGATGAGCCGAGTATTGGATTGCACCAGAGGGACAACGACAAGTTGCTTGCAGCATTGAAGGATTTGCGTGATCTCGGCAACACTTTGATTGTGGTTGAGCACGATGAGGATACGATGCTTGCGGCGGACTGTGTGGTGGATATCGGGCCGGGAGCCGGCGAGCATGGCGGTGAGATTGTGGCTGTGGGAACGGCACAGGAGATTATGCAGAATGCGGATTCTATCACGGGTGCTTACCTCAGTGGGCGAAAGCGCATTCCGGTGCCTGCGCTTCGCAAGGAACCGAAGGGGTGGCTCAAAGTAGTCGGCGCGGCGGAGAACAATTTGAAGAATATTGATGTGGAATTTCCGTTGGGTGTGATGACCTGTGTGACCGGTGTTTCCGGTTCCGGTAAGAGTTCTCTCGTAAATGAGATTCTTTATAAGAGATTGGCGCGTGAACTGAACCGTGCAAGAACCATTCCGGGAAAGCATAAGGCTATTGAAGGGATTTCGCAGCTTGACAAGGTGATTGACATTGACCAGTCTCCGATTGGAAGGACACCGCGCTCGAATCCGGCTACTTATACCGGCGTGTTTGATATGATTCGTGATCTGTTTGCGGCGACACCGGATGCAAAGGCGAGAGGCTACAAGAAGGGAAGATTTAGTTTTAATGTGAAGGGCGGACGCTGCGAGGCTTGTGCAGGAGATGGTATCTTAAAGATTGAGATGCATTTTCTTCCCGATGTCTATGTGCCTTGCGAGGTGTGTGACGGAAAGCGCTATAACCGCGAGACCTTAGAGGTGAAGTATAAGGGCAAGAGTATTTTTGATGTGCTGGATATGACGGTGGAGGAGGCATTGAAATTCTTTGAAAACGTGCCGAGTATTCATCGGAAATTGGAGACACTCTATGATGTGGGACTTTCTTACATTAAGCTGGGGCAGCCATCTACAACTTTGTCCGGCGGAGAGGCACAGCGTATCAAGCTTGCGACTGAGCTCAGCAAACGCAGCACCGGCAAGACCATTTATATTTTGGACGAGCCGACGACCGGTTTGCATTTTGCGGATGTGCATAAGCTGACAGAAATTTTGCGGCGTCTGGCAGAGGATGGCAACACGGTGATTGTGATTGAACACAATCTGGATGTCATCAAGACAGCGGATTATATCATTGATATCGGACCGGAGGGCGGCGATGGCGGCGGAACTGTGATTGCACAGGGGACTCCTGAAGAGGTAGCAAAGAATCCAAAATCCTATACCGGACAGTATATTCGGGAAATTTTGCGGAAATGCTAAAAATCTCTTTCCATTTATTAGAAATTGAATTATAATGGTAAAACGAAAGAGGATAAATGGATAGGGGTATGGAAAGGAGAGTTTAGATGTCAGTAACAGATATCGGAATTGATTTGGGAACAGCAAGTGTTCTCGTATATGTAACAGGAAAAGGTGTTGTGTTAAAGGAACCTTCTGTGGTAGCGTTTGACCGTGATACGAATGAGATTAAGGCGATTGGTGAAGAGGCCAGATTGATGCTTGGAAGAACGCCGGGCAATATTGTGGCAGTCAGACCTCTGCGTCAGGGTGTCATCTCAGACTATACAGTTACAGAGAAGATGATTAAGTATTTTGTGCAGAAGGCAGTGGGCACTCGTATCTTCAAAAAGCCGCGTATCAGTATCTGTGTGCCGAGCGGGGTTACAGAGGTAGAGAAGAAGGCGGTAGAAGAGGCGACTTACGCGGCAGGTGCAAGAGAAGTACATTTGATTGAGGAGCCGGTTGCAGCAGCGATTGGAGCAGGTATTGATATCGCAAAGCCTTGTGGAAATATGATTGTAGATATCGGAGGAGGTACTTCGGATATTGCGGTTATCTCACTTGGTGGTACGGTTGTGAATACATCCATTAAGATTGCGGGAGATGATTTTGACGAGGCGATTGTCCGTTATATGCGTAAGAAGCACAATCTCTTAATTGGTGAGCGTACAGCAGAAGATATTAAGATTAAGATTGGTACAACCTATCCGCTTGTGGAAGATGAAGTGATGGAAGTGCGCGGACGTAACTTGGTGACAGGACTTCCGAAGACCGTGACGGTGTCTTCTTCTGAGACGGAGGAGGCGCTGCGTGAGACGACCAGTCAGATTGTGGAGGCTGTTATGTCTGTGTTGGAGAGAACACCACCGGAGCTTGCAGCAGACATTTTGGATCGCGGAATTGTTTTGACCGGAGGCGGTGCATTGCTTCGCGGTTTGGAAGAATTGATTGAAGAAAAGACCGGTATCAATACGATGACGGCAGAAGACCCGATGAAGGTTGTTGCTATTGGAACCGGACAGTTCGTAGAATTTATGAGTGGTAAAAAATAGGAATTGCATAGGAGATTGCGCAAGTGGGCGCAATCTTTTTGCATTTGCGGGCAGAAGCAAGGAGGCAGTATACGTGGAGATACGTAAGGGCTATGTGGACCATATTGTTTTTCGCAATGCGGACAATGGATATACAGTGTTTTGTTTGAGTAATGAAGATGGAGAATTGACCTGTGTGGGTATGCTTCCCTATATCAGCGAGGGAGAGCTGGTTGAGGTGCAGGGGGAATATGCGACGCACAGCATTTATGGAGTGCAGTTACAGGTGGCTTCCTATGAGGTGCAGGAGCCGGAGGACTTGGCTTCGATTGAGCGATATCTCGGTTCAGGTGCCATCAAGGGTGTTGGTGCGACACTTGCTGCAAGAATTGTGCGCCGTTTTCGCGATGAGACCTTTCGGATTATCGAGGAGGAGCCGGAACGTCTGGCGGAAGTCAAAGGCATCAGTGAACGCATGGCTAGGGAGATTGCGCTGCAGGTAGAAGAGAAAAAGGATATGCGCAAAGCGATGATTTACCTGCAAAAGTACGGAATTACTTTGGCGCTTGCGGCAAAGATTTACGAACATTATGGGAATCTGGTCTACCGTGTATTGGAAGAGAATCCTTATCAGCTTGCAGATCACGTGGCGGGAGTTGGATTTAAGACGGCAGATGAGATTGCGGCACGCATTGGGATTCATTCGGATTCGGATTATCGGATTCGCAGCGGGATTTTCTATGTGCTTTTACAGGCGGTGACAGATGGACATATTTATCTCCCAAAGGAGGAATTGCTGCAAAGGGCTACGGCGTTGCTGGAAGTGGAGATTTCGGGTATTGAGCAGTATTTGATGGATTTGTCTATGGAGAAAAAAGTTGTTCTAAAGCAAGTGGAAACAGAGCGATTGCAGGAGCCGTGTCCGGAGAATAACTACAGTTATGTGCGGGAGACCGTGATGGAGACGCGGGTGTACGCGGCGCAGTATTACTATATGGAATTGAATACGGCAAAGATGCTGCATGATTTACAGCTACGGTATGATGTTTCGGAGCTTTTGATTGAGAAGCGCTTGATGGAGTTAGAGCGGGAAGGCGAGCTGGAATTAGATGAGATGCAGCGGGTTGCTGTGAAGGAAGCGGTAAAGAATGGTGTGTTTGTGCTTACGGGGGGACCGGGTACCGGTAAGACTACCACCACGAATGCGATGATTCGCTTTTTTGAGAGTGAGGGCTTGGATATTTTCCTTGCAGCGCCAACAGGGCGCGCGGCGAAGCGCATGTCGGAGGCGACCGGCTGTGAGGCGCGAACCATTCATCGTATGTTAGAGCTTTCTTATATTCCGGAGGGGAACGACAATCGGATGCAGTATGGAAGGAATGAGGAGAATCCGTTGGAGGCGGATGTCATTATCGTTGATGAGATGTCGATGGTGGATTTGTCGTTGATGCACACTTTGCTTAAGGCGATTTCGGTTGGAACTCGTTTAATCCTGGTGGGTGACAAGGATCAGCTTCCTTCAGTGGGCGCCGGAAGTGTGCTGAAGGATTTGATTGCGTCGAAAAGCTTTCCGGTTGTGACGCTCTCTAAGATTTTCCGGCAGGCAGAGCAGAGTGACATTGTGGTCAATGCCCATAGGATTAACCGGGGTGAGCAATTGAGTTTGGATAATAAAAGCAAGGATTTCTTTTTCTTAAAGCGGGATGATGCCAATGTCATTATCAGTGTAGTGCTGACTTTGATTCAGAAGAAGCTTCCGAATTACGTAGGGGCAGACCCGCTTGATATTCAGGTTTTGACGCCGATGCGAAAAGGCCTGCTTGGTGTGGAACGATTGAATGAGATTTTGCAAAGGTATCTCAATCCACCGAGTGAGAAAAAGGCAGAGAAGGAATATGGCGGACGTGTATTTCGTGTGGGCGATAAGGTAATGCAGGTGAAGAACAATTACCAGTTAGAGTGGGAGATTGCAACAAAGTACGGATTGGTAGTTGATAAAGGTGTCGGTGTGTTTAACGGTGACATTGGAAGAATCATCGAGATTAACAACTATACGGATAAATTGAAGGTGGAGTTTGAGGAGAAAAAGGTCGTGGAATACCCCTATGAGATTTTAGAGGAATTGGAATTGGCTTATGCGATTACCATTCACAAGTCACAAGGCAGTGAGTATCCGGCTGTTGTGATACCGCTTTTGCAGGGGCCCAGACAGCTTTATCATCGGAATTTGATTTATACCGCAGTCACGCGGGCAAAAAAGTGTGTGACAATTGTGGGCAGTGATGCAACTTTAAGGGAGATGATAGACAATGCAAATGTGCAAAGGCGTTATACGAGTCTTGCGGAACGCTTACAAGAATTTTCTGAATCTGCTCTATCCTAAGACTTGTTGCTTTTGTGGAAAAGTCAGTACGAAGGAGCTGTGTGACTCTTGTGCTGAGAAAGTAATCTACATTGCAGAGCCGCGCTGCAAGCAGTGTGGAAAGCCTGTCCGTTATGCGGAGCAGGAATATTGTCATGATTGTGAAGGGCGGCATTGGTATTACGAGCAGGGGCGGAGCCTTTGGGTACATAAAGAGCCGGTGAGCGGGTCTGTTTATCGATTTAAATACAAGAATAAGCGTGTCTATGCGGAATTTTATGCGGCGGAATGGGAGCGCCTGTATGGTAAAATTCTGCGGGATTGGGCAATCGATGTGATTGTACCGGTGCCTTTGCATCCGCATAGAAAGCGCTTGCGCGGTTATAACCAGGCAGAGGCGCTTGCAAAGGCACTTGGCAGGCGGATGGGGATTCCGGTGGAGAGCCATGCCCTGCGTCGTATACACAATACGAGACCGCAAAAGAAGCTGAATGACAAAGAACGCAGACGCAATTTGCGGGAAGCATTTGTCTTGAAGAAGAGCTGGGAGGAGCCAAAGAGAATCTTAGTCGTTGACGATATCTATACAACGGGAAGTACGATTGACAGTGTCGCGCAGATTCTTTCCCAAAATGGGAAAAACAAAGTCTGGTTTCTTACTATAAGTATTGGACAAGGATTCTGATTATATGGTATAATTAAGAGAATTATGAGAAATTGTGGCGAGGTGGCACAGATGTTAAATGAAGAACGTGTGAAACATATGGTAAAGCTTGCCGCTTATGAAGGCAAGGACGGCGAGGAAGAGATTAAAATCAGCATGTATGAGGGCAGGGATTATGTGCGTGTGAATGTCATTGCCTCCGTACTGTGGATGAGTTTAGGCTATCTTTTGCTTTTGACTTTGCTGGGAATTGTATATGCGAAGGTGCTGGTGGAATATGCGACAGCAGTGGGCATCTTGCTTGCGATTGGCATTTTGTCTGTATTGTATGTGGTGCTGCTGATTCGGTATATTGCATTTGCAAATCGCTTTTACCGCGAGAAGCATAAAAAGGCAAGACAGAATGTAAAGCGTTTTGTGCGTGATTTAGATATACTGGAAGATTTGTACGAGAAGGAGGAAGCATAGTGGATAGGATTTTTGAAGCCAAAGAATATGTTTTGAAATTTTATGCAAGGTATTCAAGATATGTTGATATGACTTTGCGCTTTGTTTTGGTCTTGCTGACCTTCTTGCTAATCAATGAAAATGTCGGGTTCTTAAAGCCGCTTGCACATCCGGCACTGACGGTGGGGCTTGCGGTGATTTGTACCTTTTTGTCGCTGGAGATGACGACAGTGCTCGCAGCTCTTTTGATTTTGATTCATCTGAGCACGCTAGCGCCGGGTGTTGCGATTGTAGCAGCAGTCGTGATGGTTGTGATGTTTACGCTGTATTTCCGTTTTTCGACAAAGAAGGCGGCAATCTTACTGTTCACGGCACTTGCGTTTGCATTGCGTGTTCCGGTGCTTGTTCCGGTTATTTTTGGACTGCTTGGGACTTATGCGTGCGCGGTTCCAATTGTGTTTGGAATTGTAATGTATTATATGCTTTCTTATGTGGAGTCGTACGTTACGGTCCTTGAGACGGTAGCAAAGACCGGTGTAGTGGAACAGATGAGTGCCTTTGCGCAGCAGTTCTTCGCGAACAAAGAGATGTGGTTGGTGATTATTTCCTATACCATTACGTTGCTGATTATTTATAATATCAAGCGTTTGAGTGTGGACCATGCATGGGAGATTGCAGCGGTTGTGGGGGTACTTTCCAATTTGATTATGCTTACATTCGGGCATGTGCTGATGGATGTTCCGGTGCGCTATTTACAGTTGATTTTGGGAAGTGCTTTGGCGTTGGCAATTAGTTTTGTTTTGCGTATGTTTGCCTTTTCTGTGGATTATACGCGCAGCGAGTATTTGCAGTTTGAGGATGATGAGTATTACTATTATGTAAAGGCAGTGCCGAAGGTGACCATGTCGGTGCGTGAGAAGACGGTAAAAAAGATTCATATTCGTAAGGAGACGGAGGCAATGGATTTGGATGCGATCCGAAAAGCTGCCGATGAGTCGAATGTGAAGGAACTACAAGAGACTGCTGAGGAGCGGGAGCAACGCCGAAAGCGAGAGGATTCAGAGATTCAGAGATTGATAGAAGAAGAGTTGAATAAGTAGTAGCGAAAAGTTTGTATGGGAGTGACAGTATGGGACAAAGGCTTGTGAATTTTTTAGCATCATATTTGCCGGATTGGTATGTGCCGGATGTGCATTTGCTTGATTTGGTTGAGATTGCAATCATTGCATTTTTGGCATATCAGTTGATGGTATGGATTAAGAATACGAAGGCGTGGATGCTTTTAAAGGGAATCTTGGTCTTGGGTATTTTCATTTTGCTTGCGTATGTATTCAAGATGAACACCATTTTGTGGATTGCCAAGAATTCAATCAGTGTGCTTGCGACAGCGGCAATCGTGGTGTTTCAGCCGGAGCTTCGCCGGGCACTGGAGAAGCTCGGACAAAAGGATTTTTGGAGTTCTGTGGTTCCGTTTGAGCGCGGGACAGTGACAGAACGTTTTAGTGACAAGACGGTGGAGGCAATTGTATCGGCTTGTGAAGAGATGGGAAGTGTGAAGACAGGTGCTTTGCTTGTAGTGGAGAAGGATATTGTGTTGAGTGAGTACCAACACACGGGAATTGATTTGGATTGTATTGTGTCTCGCCAGATGTTGCTGAATATCTTTGAACACAATACGCCGCTACACGATGGCGCAGTCATTATTCGAGGTAACCGCATTGTGGCAGCGACCTGTTATCTGCCGCTTTCAGATAATATGCGGCTGAGCAAGGAGCTTGGAACCAGACATCGTGCAGCAGTGGGCATGAGTGAGGTGAGTGACGCACTTGTGATTTCGGTATCTGAGGAGACCGGCAGTATTTCTTATGCGGTGGGTGGACATTTGACGCGCGGCGTAACAAAAGAGCAGCTCGCCGAGAAGCTTGAACAGATGCGGAATAGAACAGAAGAGGTTAAGAAGTTTACATTGAAGAAAGGAAGGCGCGATGATGAAAGACACATGGAAGAATAATCTCGGTCTGAAGATTGGTGCAGTCCTTTTTGCAGTATTTTTGTGGTGGACGGTAGTCAATGTGGATGACCCGATTCAGACAGGCAGATACACGACGGAGGTTGTACTTACAAATACAGAGGTGGTAACCAATGCCGGAAAGAGCTATCAGATTGCGGGCAATAACAAATCGATTGTCGTAAGTGTGAAGGCAAGGCGTAAAGTGCTCAAGAAGATGAAGGCATCCGATATTGTTGCAACAGCCGATTTTCGTGAGATGGATGAGCAATCACAGTTGGTGCCGATTCGTATTCGCATTGACGCGTTTGAGGGTGAGTATCAAGATGCGACTGCCAATCCGAGAAATTTGCAGATTAAGACAGAAGTCACAGAGACGAAGACCTTCCCGATTGCAGTGGCGACAATCGGAGATGTGCAGGAAGGCTATGTGCTGGATAAGACGAATACGGTGGCATCCCCGAAATCGATAGAAATCAGTGGGCCAAAGTCTTCGCTTGGAAGAATTGAAAGGGTTGTGGCAAAGGTAGATGTATCGGAACTTTCCATCGATACGACGATGAAAGCGGAGCTAATCTACTATGATTCGGCAGACAACATTATTGACCAGAGCCTATTGTCAAGCAATTGTGATAAGAATGGCGTGACAGTGGAAGTGAAGCTGCTTGTTACAAGGCAGTTGAATCTACGGTTTGACACATCGGCAATCACTGTGGCGGAAGGCTATGTCTTTAATGGCATTGATGTAGAACCGGCATCTATACGGGTGGCCGGAAAGAAGGAAAAGCTCAGTGCACTTGCTTATTTGGAGATTGCGAAGGAGGCCCTGCATAAGGAGGGACTTACCGCAACGGAAGAAGTGATTGTAGATATTTCCGAATATTTGCCAAAGGATTTGATTTTGGCAGACGAGGCGGCGAGCAGTGTAGTTGTTCACATCAATGTGGAGAAAGCGGGAGCGAAGTCCTTGATGCTTCCGGTGCGTTCTGTGAAGGTGAATAACGTATCTGAGAAGTTTGATGTTGCGTATGAGGGCAACCAGACAGTGGAGCTACAATTTACCGGTGCACAGGAGGTGCTCAGGAATCTGACAATTGAGAATGTGATAGCGACAGTCGATATGGCGGCTTACAGTACAGCAGGAACGTATACAGTTCCGGTGCAAGTGCTTGATTTGCCGGCACAGTGTAGTTATATTGGCGGCGCGACAATGGAGATTACGTTAAAGGAAAAAGCAGATTAGGAGGAGAGTTATGGCAAAAGCGACATTGGTAGTAATGGCAGCGGGAATCGGGAGCCGTTTCGGCGGTGGAATTAAGCAGTTAGAGCCGGTGGGGCCGAATGGTGAGATTATTATGGATTATTCCATTTACGATGCGATGGAAGCCGGTTTTGATAAGCTTGTGTTTGTGATTCGTAAGGACTTGGAAGCGGATTTTCGGGAAGTGATTGGGAATCGCATTGAGAAAGTCATTGAGGTTGCGTATGCTTTCCAAGAGAAGGATGAGATTCCTGAGCCTTATCGCAGTAACTATGCGGACCGCAGTAAGCCTTGGGGAACCGGGCAGGCCATACTCTGCTGCAAAGATGTGGTGAAAGAGCCGTTCCTCGTAATCAATGCGGATGATTACTATGGAAAAGAAGCATATGTGGAGGCGTATCGCCATTTGACAGAGGTTGCCATAGATGCTGACAAGGAAGCGATTTGTATGGTTGGCTTTGTGCTTGGCAATACCTTGAGTGAGAATGGGGGCGTGACACGTGGAATCTGCAAGGTGGATGCGCAGGATATGCTGACGGATATTGTGGAGACAAAGAATATTATTAAGACCGAGACAGGGGCCGTCATTCGCACAGACGAGGCAGATACAGCAGTGGATATCAACTCGCCGGTGTCTATGAATATGTGGGGTTTGCAGCCAAGCTTCTTTGATATATTGGAGAAAGGTTTTGTGCAGTTTCTGGAAGACCATACTGCGGACTATCAGAAGGTGGAATATCTGCTTCCTACGATTGTGGGTGATTTGTTGCAGGCAGGCGTGGCAGAGGTGAAGGTGCTGAAGTCACATGACCACTGGTTTGGTGTAACCTATCAAGAGGACAAGCCTTATGT
>JAXJPN010000005.1:0-8615 GCA_036311625.1 Faecalimonas sp. | reverse complement strand
GAGAGAAATGGGCTCTGATATTGATGGGGCCTGTGGACAATTAAGACGCCGTTATGTAGAGACGGAATAAAGGAGAAAGACATGAAGACGTTTTCAATGGTCGATGTCGGAATGAAGCGCGAGGTGAATCAAGATTTCGTGTACGTTTCCGACAAGCCGATTGGTAAGCTTCCAAATCTTCTCATCGTCGCGGATGGTATGGGTGGTCACAACGCAGGAGATTTTGCTTCCCGCTTTGTGGTTGAAACTGTGAGGCAGGAGCTTGAGCAGAGCACCGAGACGGAACCGCGAGTGATGATTGAGAAGGCAATCGCATCTGCGAACGAAAGATTGAGAGAAGCTGCCGGACAGGATGCACAATTAGAAGGCTGTGGTACGACGCTGATTGTAGCGACGGTGATTGAGCACAGTTTGTATTTTGCAAATATTGGCGATAGCCGTTTGTATTTGCTTGATAAGGAGATTCGGCAGTTGTCGAGGGATCATTCTTTTGTGCAAGAGATGGTTCGTCTGGGAGGATTGAACGCAGAGGATGCGAAGCATCATCCGGATAAGAATATCATTACGAGAGCGATTGGTGCAAAAGAAAAAGTACAGGTTGACTTTTTTGAATACCGCTTGAAAAAAGAGGACATCATTTTGATGTGTACGGATGGCTTGAGTAATATGTTAGATGATGAAGAGATGTTCCGTATTGTAAAGAGTTCCAGAGATTTGGTAGAGGCAGTAGAACGATTGATAGAGAGTGCGAATGCGCAAGGCGGGAATGACAACATTGGTGTGATTTTGGCAGAGCCGTTTGCAGGAGAGGTGTAGTTATGATAAAAGCAGGAGCAATTATTGGCGGAAGATATGAGATTATGGGATGCATTGGCACCGGCGGAATGGCGGATGTATACAAGGCAGTGGACCAGAAATTGAATCGATACGTGGCAATTAAGGTGTTAAAGCGAGAATATCGTGAAGATGAGAACTTTGTAAAGAAGTTTCAGACAGAGGCGCAGTCCGCAGCGGGACTTTTGCACCCGAACATTGTGAATGTCTATGATGTAGCAGAAGACAGAGGCTTGTACTACATAGTGATGGAGTTTGTAGACGGCATCACTTTGAAGGAATACATTCAAAAGAAAGGAAGTCTGACACCGAAGGAAGTTATTAGTATCGCTGTACAGGTATGCGCTGCGATGGAGCTTGCGCACAGCAATAACTTGATTCACAGAGATATCAAGCCGCAGAATATTATGATTTCCAAAGAAGGAAAGGTGAAGGTGACAGACTTTGGTATCGCGAAGGCGACATCTTCGAACACCATCAGCACGAATATGATGGGTTCTGTACATTATACATCACCGGAGCAGGCAAGAGGCGGCTACAGTGATGCCAAGAGTGATATCTATTCTTTGGGTATCACGATGTATGAGATGATTACAGGTGTTCTTCCGTTTGAGGGAGAGTCGACGGTGTCGATTGCCTTGCAACACTTGCAGGACGATATGCCGTTGCCGTCAGATTTGGTTCCGGATATGCCGTACAGCTTAGAACAGATTGTTTTAAAATGTACGCAGAAGAGCCCAGACAGACGTTATGCGGATATCACGCAGCTAGCAAAGGATTTGCGCCGTTCCCTTGCAGACCCAGATGGTGATTTCGTTGTAATTACGCCGTTGATTACGTCAACAGACACAAGAAAGATTACAGAGGAAGAGTTGCGCCAGATTCAGAGAGCGGCCGGATATGAGGGCGATGATGATGTGTATGGCGAGTATGACGAGGACGAGTACGAGGCACGTCGTGCAAGACGTCAGGAGGCTAATAGCAAGAAAGATATTGATCCGAAGATGGCAAAGATTATGAAGATTTTAACTATTGTTGTTTCGGTAATCTTTGTATTTATCTTAGGTGCAGTCCTTTTAAATGCAACCGGACTTTTGAAGTTTGGTGCGGGCGGAAGTGTGAGCTCAGAGGCAAAGGTGTCAGTTCCGAAGCTGGTTGGATTGAAGCTTGAGGAGGCAGAGGCTGCCTGCGAGGAGGTTGGTCTTCGTCTGAAGGTGGTTTCTGAGGTAGAATCCAAGAAGTATGAGAAGAACTACGTTGAGAAGCAAAAGTCACAGGAAGGCGCAAAGATGCCGGAGGGTGCGATTGTGCAGGTCGTGATAAGTAAGGGAAAATTACTTGAGATTCCGGATTTAGAGGAGAAGGAGTATATCGATGCGAGAGACATCCTGATGGAGATGGGCTTTGCAAAGAGCAAGATTAAGTTGGTGGAAGAGCCGCACGATAAGATTCCGGAAGACAAGGTAATTAGGACAGAGCCGGCAGCCGGTGAGTGGAAGACAAAAGAGACTACCATTACTGTTTATGTCAGCACAGGTATCGAGATGGTAGATGTACCGAATTTGATAGGCTTGAAGAAAGAAGATGCAGAAGAGTCTTTGAAGGCGAAGGGACTTGTCGGTAATGTCACAGAAAAGTATAGTACGGCAGAGGTCGGAAGGGTTATCGAGCAGTCAGAAGATGCGGGTGACCAGATTGCGAAGGGTTCTACTGTAGAATATGTCATCAGTAAGGGTGAGGAGCCGAAGGAGCAGGTGACGATTCCAAACAATCTCACAGAAAAGTCATATTATGATGTAAAAGCACGTCTGGAGAATATGGGATTGGTGGTTAAGAAGATATCGGAAAAGAGTTATGAGTACGAGGAAGATATGGTCATCGCAGTTCCGAAATCCGGTGAGACAGTGGAGGTCGGTACGACAGTGGAAGTGCATGTCAGCATAGGACCTGGTCCAAGCGGAGCACCCGGTGGTCCAGGAGCAGGCACAGGAACAGGTACAGGTACAGGTGCCGGGACAGGCGGAACGCAGAATTAAGGGAGAACCATTGTTGAGAGGAAAGATTGTAAAAGGAATTGCCGGATTCTACTACGTTCACGTAGTAGAATCCGGTCTTTATGAGTGTAAGGCAAAGGGCGTTTTCCGAAAAGAAAAGGTCAAACCTCTTGTGGGTGACGAGGTAGAGATTGCTGTTCTCGATGAGACGCTCAAAAAAGGAAATATTGTAGAGATTTTGGAGCGGAAGAATGAATTGATTCGACCGGCAGTGGCAAACATCGACCAAGCTTTGGTTGTATTTGCGGTGACAAAGCCGAAACCGCATTTTCATCTTTTGGACCGTTTTTTACTGATGATGGAGGCAAAAGAGATACCGGTCGTGCTTTGTTTCAACAAGAAAGATATTGCAACAGATGCCGAGATGCGGGAGCTTACAGAGATTTATAAAGCATGCGGATATGAGCTTATCTTTACCAGCGCTTTGGAAGAAGAGAATGTGGAGGCTGTCAAGGAATTGCTAAAAGGAAAGACAACTGCCATTGCAGGGCCTTCCGGTGTGGGCAAGTCTTCGTTGATAAATATTTTGCAGCCGGAGGCGCAGATGGAGACCGGCAGTATAAGTGAAAAGATTGAGCGTGGCAAGCATACGACCAGGCATTCGGAGTTGATTTGGATAGAGGAAGACACTTATATTATGGATACGCCGGGATTCAGTTCGCTCTATGTAGATGCTTTTGAGAAAGAAGAGTTAAAGTATTATTTTCGTGAGTTTGCACCGTATGAAGGGCAGTGTAAATTCAATGGCTGTGACCATATACATGAACCGGGATGTCGTGTAAAGCAGGCGGTTGATGATGGAGACATTCATCCGATTCGATATCGGAACTATGTAGAATTATACGAAGAACTGAAAGAGAAAAGGAGATATTAAGTATGAACATTTTAGCACCATCGATGTTGTCGGCAGACTTCAAAGAATTGGGAAAAGAGATTCGCACTATCGAGGAGAATGGGGCAGAATATCTGCATTTTGATGTGATGGATGGCATCTTTGTGCCGAGCATTTCCTTTGGTATGCCAGTTCTCAAATCCATTCGACCGGGTACAAATTTGGTGTGTGATGCGCATCTAATGATTACAGAACCGATTCGCTATGTCGAGGATTTTGCAAAGGCAGGTGCAGACTTGATTACGGTTCATATTGAGGCGTGCGAGGACTTAGAGGCAACGATTGCGAAGATTCGCGAATGCGGATGTAAGGTGGGCGTGTCTGTAAAACCAAAGACGGCGGTATCGACGCTTGCACCGTATCTCGATAAAATTGATATGATTTTGATTATGTCGGTGGAGCCGGGATTTGGCGGACAGGCATTTATTCCGAGTTCGCTCGATAAGATTGCGGAGGCAAGAGCAATGGTAGATGCAAGCGGTCTTGCCATCGATATTCAGGTTGATGGCGGTATCTATACAACCAATGTGAAGGAAGTATTAGAGGCTGGTGCGAACATCATCGTAGCGGGCTCTGCTGTGTTTAATGGAGATACTGCAAAGAACACGAAAGCAATGATGGAGATTTTGAATCAGTATGCGTAAGGTAGGAATGCTTGTCAGCGGTGGAAGTGTTGATGATAAGGTCTTAATGGATTGTTTGGAAAATCGGAAACCGGATGTGCTTATCGGCGTGGACAGTGGACTTGCGGTGTTGTATTGGAATCAGATAATGCCGACGCAGATTGTGGGAGACTTTGACAGTGTGCCGATGCAGGTGCTTTCTCATTACGAGAAAGCAGATGTGCCTATGTTGCGCTTGCATCCCGTGAAGGATGAGACAGATACGGAATGTGCTTTGCGGCTTGCAATCGAGCAAGGCGTAGAGGAGCTTTGGATATGCGGAGCGACAGGCACAAGGCTTGACCATACATTGGCAAATATGCAGCTGCTGTGTATTGCGCAGGATGCAGGGGTAAGAGCCTATCTTGTGGATGCGCATAATCGTATCTACCTCGCCAAGTCGCCGCTTGTGTTGAAAAAAGAGGAGATGTTTGGGGGATATTTTTCTTTGTTTTCGATGGGTGGTGCGGTAGAAGGACTTTCTATTCGAGGTGCAAAGTATCCTCTGGAGGATTATTTTTTGGAGGCCAACAGCAGTCGTTGCGTGAGCAATGAGATGGCGGAAGAGGAAGTGGAAATCACTTGGAAGAGTGGTAGGCTCTTGGTGATGGAGACGAGAGATTGATATAAAGATTAAATTGACAAATTGTTGACTATTGTAAATATTTGTTGTACACTTGTTGAGTTCTGGAGAGTATTTGGAGGTGGAAATTAGTATGAAAAAGAATAGTATTCTTGTAGCAATATATTCAATTATGGCCAGTCTTTACATTGCACTCTCTTTAATTTTGGTTACAGAGAGAAATACGACTTTTTGGATAGGAATTGCTATGGTAGTGTTTTCTGTTGCTATAGCAGCAATTATAACGGCAGTTGTGAATAAAGAACATAATTCAGCATTTTTAATTGGCTTATCAATGGTTGGAGTTTCGGCTATTTATATAGCTGTTGTAATAAGTATCAATTTACTTTTTGGATGTATTTTTGATACGCCAGTTCATATATTTGTTAGTATTCATATTTTGTGCTTGGCTTTATATGCAGGAGTTGTTCTTTTACTCTTTTTGGTAAAGCCATATATAGTCAAACAAGGCAATCAGGATAATGAAAAAAATACAAATCTAATTGATAAGTAGTATGTGAGGAGGTTTTCTAGGTGGCAATAGTAGAGATTATTAAATATAATGGCAGTCCAGATGTCTTTGCGTGGAAATATCCGAGTGAAGAGTTAGGTACATGGACACAGTTGATTGTTAACGAATCCCAAGAAGCGGTACTTTTCAAAGGTGGTAAAGCATTGGATGTATTTCCAAGTGGGAGACATACATTAGAAACTGCGAATATACCAATATTAAATAAAGTTATAAACCTTCCTTTCGGAGGTCGTTCACCTTTTGCAGCGGAAATTTGGTATGTTAACAAAGTTAATTCTTTTGATATTAAATGGGGAACAGCTTCACCAATACAATTACAGGATCCGAAATATTCTATATTTGTTCCAGTCAGGGCTTTTGGTCAATTTGGTATTCGTATTGAAGATTCTAAACAGTTTCTTACTAAATTAGTCGGAACGCTCCCAGTTTTTGACAAAACAAGTATTCTGAAGTATTTTCGTGGATTGTATTTGACTAAAGTTAAGGATGCGATTTCATCATACTTAATACATAAGCAAATCAGTATTATGGAAATCAATGCTTATATTGAGGAACTATCTACATATTTGCAAGAAAAAATGCTACCGGTTTTGCAGGAATATGGTATTAAACTTGTTAATTTTTATGTGAATGATATTAGTGTACCTGAGAATGATACGGCTGTAAAAAAATTAAAAGATGCTCTTGCAAAGAAAGCCGAAATGAATATCATTGGGTATAATTATCAACAAGAGCGCTCTTTTGATACGTTAGAAGGTGCAGCTAAAAACTCTGGTACCTCCAGCGATTTAATGGGTGCAGGATTAGGACTCGGTATAGGGGTTGCTATGGGAGGTGCTGCGGGTAATTCTTTTGGTGGAATTACGAAGGTTCTTGATATTGAAGCAAAAGATAATAAGATTTGTACTTCCTGTGGTGCTACAATGCCAAAAAGTAATCGATTTTGCTCTGAATGTGGTGCACCATTTACGAAAGTGTGTCCGTCTTGCAAAACACCTATCAATGATAATTCGAAATTCTGTTCTGAGTGTGGTGCGAAGGTAGAATAGGGAGCGTAAGTATAGAGACATAAACGGAAGGAGGTTAATGTTATGGCTGGTAATTCAGTTGACAATGCAATCAATAAAGTAAAACTAATAGCTGTGATGCAAAAAGTGTTTGGTTGGATAATTGCGATATTTAATGGATTTGTAGCTTTGGTTGGTGCAACTCAAATAACAGAAGCCTTAGATGTAGCAATAGTAATATTTTTTGCGGGAATGATGATATTAGGGATTGCGTTGATTATAAAAGGGAATAGAAAAACAAAGCTTATAAAAATGTTTCATAATTATTCGGCGAGACTTTTTTTTGATTCGGAAAAATCGATCGATTTACTAGCGGCCTCGACAGGTGCAACGGTGAAGGAGACAACAAAGAATCTTTCAGATATGATTTCTGTAGGATTTTTTCCGAATTATTATATAGATAAACAATATAATAGACTTATAGAGCATAATAAGAATCGTTTTTTTAAAAGTCAAGCTATGTCGATGCAATCACAAAAAGATATTGAATATGTTACTGTTCAATGTAAGGGGTGCGGAGCAATAAACAAAATTGTGGCTGGCGGTGTAGGTGAATGTGAATTTTGTGGTTCGCAGCTTTCGCAAAATTGATACATTTAAAAGTTGTAAATATAAGATTACGTGAAAAGTGATTTCATATATTCTTATTATAAATCGTATATTTAATGGGAAATTAGAATTCGTTGTGGTACTCGGTATGAGTGCGGTTACATAAAAATAAATGTAAGAACTCTTATATGGCAGATGAGAATCACCTTTCGGAAACGGAGGGTGATTTTTGATGTTTAAAATTTATGAAATTCAGTTTTGCAATAAACCAAAGTGAATAGAAAGTAAACTTGACAAATTTGTAGTATGGATGATGGAACAGAGATTCAGATGACTGGGGTAATATGATGGGTAGCGGATTGTTTGAAGAAGATAGAGATTTATTTCCAGTTCTGAATAAGAAGCATAATTTTATACTGGTGGAACGGGGGAAGGAACATCCTATGGCATTGTGGAAGTGTCGGGAATAAAAATCTCGCAATTTACTTTACTTCTTTTATGTGATAAACTAATTGTTGGATGGCACTCGATGTGGCACTCGGTGAAAATCAAAAGTGAAAAAAGCCCGTAAAATCAAGGGTTTCAAGGAGGAATATACAAATATGAAATTAGGTATTGTAGGCTTGCCGAACGTAGGGAAAAGTACATTATTCAATTCATTAACAAAGGCAGGTGCAGAATCGGCGAACTATCCGTTCTGTACCATCGACCCGAATGTGGGTGTGGTGACTGTGCCGGATGAGAGGCTGAACGTACTTGGTGAGATGTATCACACCAAAAAGATTGTACCGGCAGCAATTGAATTCGTAGACATTGCAGGTCTGGTAAAGGGGGCTTCCAAAGGAGAAGGACTCGGCAACCAGTTTCTTGCAAATATCCGTGAGGTTGATGCAATCGTGCATGTGGTAAGATGCTTTGAGGACAGCAACATTGTCCACGTAGATGGCAGCATAGCACCGCTCCGTGATATTGAGACAATTAACTTGGAGCTTATTTTCTCGGATATTGAGATTTTGGAGAGACGTATTGCAAAGGCAGTGAAGGTGGCGCGCAACGACAAGACGGTTGCGAAGGAACTGGAGCTTTTGGAGCGCATCAAAGCACATCTGGAAGAGGACAAGATGGCGAGAAGCTTTGAGGTAAATGACGAGGATGAGCTTGCGCTTATTGAGAGCTATAACCTTCTTACTTATAAGCCGGTTATCTTTGCTGCAAACGTGGCAGAGGATGATTTGGCAGACGATGGTGCATCCAATGAAGGTGTACAGGCAGTTCGGGCATTTGCAGAAAAAGAGAACTGCGAAGTGTTTGTAGTGTGCGCACAGATTGAGCAGGAGATTGCAGAATTGGAAGAGGACGAGAAGAAGATGTTCTTGGAGGACTTGGGACTGAATGAGTCGGGT
>JAXJPN010000004.1:0-14397 GCA_036311625.1 Faecalimonas sp. | reverse complement strand
AGACAAGTGGGATTTATTCGGACACGGCGAGACTTCGTTCGTTGATGGACGATTTTGCCTGTGACCAGCTTGCAGCATTGTGGGATATCCATCATCCGTACCGCGATTACGATGAGAGCGCGGATGCGACGATTAAGAATCTGGGTGCCTATGTGAAGCATGTGCATTTGCGTGATTCGGATGATAAGGACAGCTATAACCTAATTGGTGAGGGCTCTCTTCCGGTGGAGGATATGATGCGCGCCCTTTCTTCAATTGACTATGATGGTTTTATTTCCTTAGAGTGGAAGACAGAATGGATGGAGGACATTCCAGATTACGAAGTTATCTTCCCGCATTTTGTGAACTATATGAGCCGTTTTGAAAAGACGCGCGGCAAGAAGAAAGGCTTGTACCCGAATCACAATGGGACGGGTCAATATGTTTGGAAGAAGGATGAGTTAATCAATCTGACCTTCCCGCAGGTATTAGACCGTATGGTGGAGGAGTTCCCGGATCAGTATGCCTTTAAGTATACGACTTTGGATTATGTGCGCACCTATGAGGAATTTCGCGAGGATGTAGACCAGTTTGCCCGTGCATTGATTTCTATGGGGGTAAAAGCAGGCACAAAGGTGTCCATCTGGGCTACCAATGTTCCGGCTTGGTATATTACCTTCTGGGCAACGACCAAGATTGGAGCTGTGCTTGTTACTGTCAATACCGCATATAAGAGACACGAGGCAGACTATCTGTTCAGACAGTCAGATACGCATACTTTGGTTATGGTGGAGTCGTGTTTGGATTCGAATTACAAGGAGATTATCAATGAAATCTGCCCGGAGATTGCCACAAGCAAGCCGGGCGAGCCGTTGCATTGTAAGAGACTTCCGTTCCTTCGCAATGTCATTACGGTTGGCTTTAAACAGCCGGGTTGTCTGACTTTTGACGAAGCGATGGAGAGAGGAGATTTGGTTGCACAGGAAGAGCTGAATCGTATGGCGGCACGCGTGAGACCGGATGATGTTTGTAATATGCAGTACACTTCCGGAACCACAGGCTTCCCGAAGGGGGTTATGCTGACGCATTACAATGTAGTGAACAATGGGAAATGTATCGGTGACCGTATGGGACTTTCAACGGCAGACCGTATGATGATTCAGGTGCCGATGTTCCATTGCTTTGGAATGGTGCTTTCGATGACTGCATCTCTGACGCATGGTGCGACGGTTTGTCCGATGCCGTATTTCTCGGCGAAATCATCGCTTGCCTGCATCAACCAAGAGCGCATTACCTGCTTTAATGGTGTGCCGACGATGTTTATTGCGATGTTTAATCACGAGGATTATCGAAAGACAGATTTCTCGCATATGCGTACCGGTATTATGGCAGGAGCGGGGTGCCCGCCGGAGCTGATGCGGCGCGCAGCAGACCCGAATGAGATGAATATGACAGGGATTGTCAGCGTATACGGACAGACAGAGTCTTCTCCGGGAAGTACGATGTCTGCGTGGACAGATCCTTTGGATTTGCGCTGTGATACCGTTGGATATGATTTCCCGCATGTGGAATGTAAGATTATAGATCCGGAGACGGGAGAAGAAGTGGCAGACGGTGAGAATGGTGAATTCTGTTCGCGTGGCTACAATACGATGAAGGGGTACTATAAGATGCCGGAGGCAACCCGAGATACGGTTGATGCAGAGGGCTGGCTTCACTCAGGTGACCTTGCTTGTCGTGATGCAGACGGAACCTATCGCATTACCGGACGTCTGAAGGATATGATCATTCGTGGCGGTGAAAATATTTATCCAAAGGAGATTGAGGAATTTATTTATACCCACCCCTTTGTACAGGATGTGCAGGTAATCGGAGTTCCTGATAAAAAGTATGGCGAAGAGGCTATGGCATGCGTTATACTGAAAGAGGGGAAAGCGATGACGGAGCAGGAGATGCACGATTACATTGCAGCTAGTATGGCACGTCATAAGGTTCCGAAGTATATTGAGTTTGTCGATGCATTCCCGATGAATGCAGCCGGTAAGGTGTTGAAGTACAAGATGCGTGAGGAGGCTTCAAAGCGTCTTGGCTTGGAGAATGCAGCGGGCATCGACACAGCAAAGAGCAGTAAATAAGAGGTGATAAGAATGTCAAAAAATTATGTAACAATGGACGGAAATGAAGCTGCGGCGCACATGGCGTATCCGTTTACGGAGATTGCAGCGATTTATCCGATTACACCGTCATCTCCGATGGCGGGGCTCACAGATGCGTGGTCAGCCAGAGGTAGGAAGAATGCATTTGGGCAGACGGTGACTTTAACAGAGATGCAGTCAGAGGCCGGCGCGATTACCGCCGTACACGGAGCATTGCAGACGGGCTCACTTGCGACGACTTATACATCTTCGCAGGGATTGATGTTGATGGTTCCGGTGCTGTATCGTATTGCCGGTGAGAGACTTCCGGCTGTACTGCATGTGGCTTCCCGTACAGTAGGTACACATGCGATGAGTATTTTTGGTGACCATTCCGATGTGATGGCTTGTCGTCAGACGGGCTTTGCAATGCTGGCATCGGGAAGTGTGCAGGAGGTTGCAGACCTTGCGCCGGTAGCACATTTGGCAGCGATAGAGGGACGTATTCCGTTTATGCACTTCTTTGACGGATTCCGTACTTCGCATGAGATTAGTAAGATTGAATTGCCGGATCAAGAAGCCCTTGCGCGTCTCATCAATCAGGATGCCCTGAAAGCATTTCGTGATGGAGCACTCAATCCAGAGCATCCAACCCTTCGCAACACGGTACAGAACGGTGACGTTTACTTCCAAGTGCGTGAGGCGAACAATGGATTTTACGATGCGCTGCCGGATATCGTGGAAAACTATCTGGCAGAGATTTCAAAGCTTACAGGACGTGAATATCACGTATTTAATTATTATGGAGACCCGGATGCGACGGATGTTGTGATTGCAATGGGTTCCGCAAGTGGCGTCATCCGTGATGCGGTAGATACCCTTCGCAAGGAAGGCAAAAAGGTCGGTTTCTTACAGGTGCATTTGTATCGCCCGTTCTCTGCAAAGTATTTCTTGGATGCACTTCCAAGCAGCGTAGAGCGCATTGCTGTCTTAGACAGATGCAAGGCAATGGGAAGCGTGGGAGAACCGTTGTTTGAAGATGTATGTAGCGTGCTTGCAAATAGTGAGCGCACAGCCAAAGTCATTGGCGGACGTTATGGACTGAGTTCAAAGGACACAGACCCGGCACAGATTGTGGCAGTATTTGAGAACCTTGCCTCAGAGAATCCGGTGCGCAGCTTTACTATCGGTATCAACGATGACGTGACACACCTTTCTTTGCCGGTGAAACCATTTTCGCAGAAAAAAGAAGGTATGATTCAGTGTAAGTTCTGGGGACTTGGCGGTGACGGTACAGTTGGTGCCAACCACAATACGGTGCGTATCATCAATGACAATACGGATAAGTTCGCGCAGGCATATTTTGAATACGATGCGAAGAAATCCTTTGGTGTGACAAAGTCGCATTTGCGTTTCAGCGACAAGCCGATTACCAGCTCTTACTATGTAAAGCAGGCGGATTTTGTGGCGTGTCATAACCAGAGTTACATAACACAGTATGATATTGTGGATGAGCTGGTAGAAGGGGGAACCTTCCTTCTTAACTGTAGCTGGAAGGATGCGGAGCTGGAGGCTCATATTCCGGCTGATGTGCGCCGTAAGATTGCAGAAAAGAACATTCAGTTCTATGTGATTGATGCCAATCAGATTGCGCAGGATTTGGGACTTGGAAGCCACACGAACACGGTGTTGCAGGCAGCCTTCTTTGTATTGATGCAAGTGATTCCGACAGAAGAAGCGTTGGAGATGATTAAAGAAGCAACCCGCAAGACTTTCTTCGCAAAGGGTGACGATGTGGTAGCGCGCAATGTGGCTGCCATTGATGCAGGTGCGAAAGGACTTATAAAGGTAGAGGTTCCGGCTTCTTGGGCAGAAGCAAAAGCAGAGGCAGCGAAGGCTGAGGAAGAAGTTCCGGCAGTGGTAAAACGCCTGCTTGAGCCAATTAACAAACAAAAAGGAGATGACCTTCCGGTCAGTGCTTTTCGAGATTATGAAGATGGCCGTATCGATATGGGGCTTACCGCGTTTGAAAAGCGTGGGATTGCGCTCAAGATTCCGGTATGGGATGCTTCAAAATGTATTCAGTGTAACAAGTGTGCTTTGGTTTGTCCGCACGCGGTCATTCGTCCGTATTTGCTTTCTGATGAAGAAAAGGCAAATGCGCCGGAGGGCTTTGAGACGATTCCGGCAAATGGCCCGAGCGCAAAGGGATTTCATTTTGCAATGCAGGTTTCTGCTTATGACTGTACAGGCTGCGGAAGTTGCGTAAGCTGTTGTCCGGCAAAAGAAAAAGCACTTACGATGGAACCGGTGACCTTGAATGAAGAGAAGAAGACATTGTGGGATTACGGCTTGTCGATTTCAGATAAGGGTGACTTATTCAATGTATACAGTGTAAAGGGAAGTCAGTTCCGCCAGCCACTCATCGAGTTCTCGGCTGCCTGTGCAGGATGTGGAGAGACCCCGTATGCAAAGCTCCTTACACAGCTCTTCGGAGACCGTGTGTATTGGGCAAATGCAACCGGCTGTTCACAGGCTTGGGGCGCACCGATGCCGGGCATCCCGTATACGACGAACAAGCGCGGCTTTGGGCCGGCTTGGACCAACAGTTTGTTTGAGAACAATGCGGAGCTTTCGCTTGGTATGTTCTTATCTGTGAAGCAGCAGCGCTTGGCACAGAAGACTTTGGTAGAGGCGTACCTTGCAGAGACAGAAAGTGAGAATGCGAAGAATTGGCTGGATGCCTATGATGATTTTGATTTGTCACGCAAATATACGGATGCATTGATTGCAGAATTGGAGAATACCGATTCCGCTATCGGGGCAAAAATCTTAGAGCGTAAAGACCAGCTTTCTAAGAAGTGTTTCTGGATGTTTGGTGGAGACGGATGGGCATATGATATTGGCTTTGGTGGCCTTGACCACGTTATCGCAAGTGGCGAGGATATCAATGTATTTGTTGTAGATACGGAAGTCTATTCGAATACCGGCGGACAGAGCTCGAAGGCGACCCCGCTTGGAGCTGTTGCACAGTTTGCATCTTCCGGAAAGCGCAGTCGCAAAAAAGACTTAGGTGCAATCTTCCAGACCTATGGCAACGTATATGTTGCACAGGTTGCGATGGGTGCAGACCCGAATCAGTTGATTAAGGCACTGCACGAGGCAGAGCAGCACAAAGGGCCTTCTGTGATTGTGGCCTACACACCTTGTGTGGCACACGGTATCAAAGCAGGTATGGCAAATGTACAGCACGAGATGAAGCGTGCGGTGGATGCCGGTTACTGGACTTTGTATCGCTACAATCCGAATGCAGAAAAGCCAATGAAGGTAGATTCTAAGGCACCGACTATGGATTACGAAGAATTCTTGGATGGTGAGACCAGATATGCAGCCTTAAAGCGTACCTTCCCGGAGAATGCACAGACCCTGTTTAAGGCAGCGAAAGAGGACGCAGGTGTAAAATATCAGAAGTATAAGACATTAGAAAGTGTATAATTAAGTTGCCAAGATAAAAAGAATTCGTTATACTTGGATGTGGGATATTTGATTTTGAATAAGGAAAGTGGAATGAAGTAAGAATATGAAAAATTCAGGACTTAATGAGACAATAACGGAGTCAATTATTTCGATTGCAAAACAGCACGGTGTAGAAAAGGTGTTGTTATTTGGTTCAAGGGCAAGAGGAGATTTTCGGAAGACAAGTGATATTGATATTGCGGTTTCCGGTGGTGATATTGCACGTTTTGTTGCAGATATACATGAGGAGACACCCACCTTGCTTATGTTTGATATTGTAAATTTGGATGGTAGTGTGCAAAAAGAATTGATGCAATCGATAGAACAGGAAGGAATCACAATTTATGAAAAAGTATAACAATTTTTGCGCAGCATTAAAGAATCTGAGCGATATATATAGTTGTGAGGAACCGTACAATAATGTTGTGCTTACTGGATTAGTCGCATTGTATGAGATATGCTTTGAACAGTCATGGAAGCTAATGAAAGAAAGACTGACGGAATATGGTTATTCGGAGGGAGCGACAGGTTCACCCAAGACTATCTTGAAGACAGCGTTCCAGGCAGGTATGATTCAAGATGAACAATTATGGCTTATGGCATTGCAGACCAGAAATAATGTGGCGCATGCATACAATGCGGAAGTGGCATTGGATATTGTAAAGCAAACAAAGGAGAAGTTTTACGATATGTTTTTGGATCTTCACAAGGAAATTGAGGAAAAATGGCTTTGATAAGACGGAAAAGGGATTCCCTTGTACAGAATTGTACAAGGGAATTGTGTTATACTATTATCAATAAGAATTAGTATAGGAATGATGAGAAAGAAGGTGTTTTAATACCATGTGCACGGCATTTAATTTGACAACAAAAGATCACTATTTTGGTCGGAATCTGGATTTGGATTGTTCATACGGAGAAGAAGTTTGTGTGATGCCAAGAAACTTTCCTTTGGAATTTCGTAAGCTGAACAGTATAAAGACACATTATGCGATGATTGGTATGGCATTGGTTGTGGGAGATGTCCCGCTGTTCTATGACGCGACAAATGAGCATGGACTTTCTATGGCAGGGCTGAACTTTCCGGGAAATGCTTATTATGCACCGATAGACGCAGGCAAAGAGAATGTGACACCTTTTGAATTTATTCCTTTTATTTTGGGACAGTGCAAGACAGTGGCGCAAGCAAGAATCCTGCTAGAGCGAATAAATCTTGTGGACATACCATTTAATGAGCAGTTTCCCTTGTCACCGCTGCATTGGATGATTGATGACAGAATGGAATCGATTGTGGTTGAGTCGATGAAGGATGGCTTGCACATTCACGATAATCCGGTGGGGGTACTGACGAACAATCCACCTTTTGAATACCATCTATTCAATCTCAATCATTATCGAAATCTGCGGGTAGATAGCGGGGAAAATCATTTCGGCGGGGCGTTTCCGTTTGAGACATATTGTCAAGGACTTGGCGCGTTGGGGCTTCCCGGCGATGTTTCTTCGATGTCTCGTTTTGTGCGCGGGGCGTTTTGGCGCGAACACGCAGTCTGTGAAGGAGAGGAGAGCTCATCAGTAAGTCAATTTTTCCATTTGCTTTCTTCTGTGGAAATGCTTCGGGGCGTCTGTCTGACGGATGAGGGGAAATGGGATATTACCGTTTACAGTGCGTGTATGAATGTGAATAAGGGGCTTTATTATTACACGACTTATGATAATCGACAGATTCAGTGTGTGGATATGCATCAGGCGGATTTGGATGGAACAGCAATTAGTCGTTATCCGCTTGAGACGATAAGAAATTCTTAAGAGAATCGTAATGGAAATCATCTTGACATATATATTAGAATCATCTAAGATGTAAGTGTACTACTAAACTAATACAGTTGGATGAAGAAAGAGGTGAAGCAGTGAGTTGGAGATTAGACAAGAACAAACCGATTTGTCCACAGCTATGTGAACAGCTCAGCGTTCGAATTGCGGCAGGAATATATGAGCCGAATGCGAAACTGCCTTCTGTGCGAGAGCTTGCTGTCTTGGCAGGTGTGAATCCGAACACGGTACAGCGTGCGTATGAGGTGTTGGAGCAGAAGGGGATGATTTATACGGTTCGTAACAGTGGGACGTTTGTCAGTGAAGACAACGCAGTGGCAAAAGAGAGTGTGGAGAGCTTGCGGGCTGAAAAGACAAAAGAATATTTTTTGCAGATGGAGACATTGGGGTTTGATGCAAAGAATACAAAAGAATATGTGAAGGAGTGGGAAGTATGAGTGAGTTATTAAGATGTGAGAATCTTACGAAGAATTATGGAAGCTTTCGCGCATTGAACAGCATCAATTTGAGCTTGGAAAGCGGGAAAATTGTCGGTTTATTAGGCCCAAATGGGTCTGGTAAGACGACGCTCATTAAGTTGATCAATGGGTTACTTACCCCGACCTCTGGGGAGATTCTGGTTGGTGGCAAGAAGCCGGGAATTGAGTCGAAGAAATTGGTGGCATATCTGCCGGACAATACATATTTGAATTCTTGGATGACGGTAGAAAAGATTGTGGACTATTTTGTAGATTTTTATGAGGATTTTCGCCCGGAGCTCGCGTATGAGATGTTTGAACGTCTTGGAATTTCGCCGAAGACAAGATTAAAAGCACTTTCTAAGGGGAACAAAGAAAAGGTTTGTCTGATTCTTGTGATGAGTCGGAATGCACAGCTCTATGTTCTGGATGAGCCAATTGCAGGTGTTGACCCGGCGGCGAGAGATTATGTGATTTCTACGATTATCAACAACTACAATCCAGATGCGACGGTGCTGATTTCGACACACTTGATTTCGGATATTGAAGAGGTTTTGGATGAGGTTATTTTTATTCAGAATGGAGATATTCTTTTGCAGAAGAGTGTGGATGAGATTCGTGAAGAGAACGGCAAGAGCGTAGACGGATTGTTCCGGGAGGTGTTCAGATGGTAAAGAAATTATACAAACATGAGATATTAGCACTTGGAAGATTGATGCTGCCGGTATTGTGTGCGGTTTTAGGCGTTGGACTTTTTACCAGAATTATTTTGCTTTTTGAATCGGATACGGTGGCTTACAAGATTATCGAGGGCTCATCCTTTGTGGTGTTAGTGCTTGCGATGATTGCAAGTGTATTTTTGGCATTGATTTTTGGTGTGGTAAGATATTATAAGAATTTGTTTTCTTGTGAAGGCTATTTGAGTTTTACGATTCCGGTGACGCCCGCACAGCACCTTTGGGTGAAGGTCTCTGTCGCAGTGTTGTTCGAGGTGGGTGCGGTTCTTGCGTCCATACTGGCATTGGCAATTGCTTTTTCAGGAGAACCGATTGTAGAGCTTTTTAAGGCGGCGGACTATCTATGGGAGCTTATCACTCAGCAAGTGAGTGCTGCACATTTGGTGACTTATTTTATTGAATTTTTACTTTTGATGCTTGTAAGCTTCTTTGGACAATATCTGCTGTATTATACTTGCATCACCATCGGGCAGATGGCGAAAAAGAATCGTGTCTTGGCCGCAGTAGGAGTATACTTTGCTTACTATTTATGTACGCAGATATTATCTACGGTTTTCACGATTGTGCTTGCGGGGGTCGGAAGTATTGAAGTCTTTGAGAGATTTGGGAGATTTGCGGCGGAACACCCATATCTTAGCGTACACTTGGTATTTGTAGGACTTATTGTTTGGGCACTTATTTTGAATGTGGCGTATTATCTGATTTGCCATATCATTATTCGCAAGAAATTGAATCTGGAGTAAGGGGGGACAGCAGTATGAAGAAGATGAAAAGAATTGTTATTGCAGTAGGCATCTTGGCTGTTATGTGTGTCGGTCTAAGCGGCTGTCGCCAGATTGACAATATGCGAAAAAAGCAGGCGATTGTTACAAGCGGAGAAATGATTGTCATTGATGGGAAAGAATATTTAAAATTGCCGGAGTGTGAATTTTTGACCCCAGAGTTCTCGTATTTTGCAGACAGCTATGGAGATAGTGATTCCACAATTTATATGACGGATGAAGAGGTTCCGGTACTCTTGAGCTCGATTATAGGCGAAAGGGGAGATATCAGTTTAGATGGTATTTTTATAGATGGCTATGACGGTACCTATTATTGCCGGGAAGACAAATATGAGGAGATGCTGGATATCATCGAAAAAGGATATCAGCCAGATGCGCTTACCTGTAGTTATTTCGATTCTGAACAGCAGAAGTTTGTGAATTATGTTTTTAGTGAAGAGGAGATGAAGCAGATTGTAGATATTCTTGCAGGGCCGGCTGAACAGCTTGTGGATGAAGAAGTGTGGGCTGCTACGGATGTGCAGAGCTGTATGACCGGTTACCCGTTTTCAGAGCATGCATTTGACATCCTACAGATAGAAGAGGGATACTTTTTCGAACTTTATAATGCGGACATAGAAGCCTATCTGCATTACAAAGTGCCGGCAGAGTTGGCACCGGTTATCGGACAGTGCCTGCAATAATCTCAGTCGAAGAAGCGTTGCATATCTTCCGGCAGGTCGGCTGTGAAGTCCATAGTGACACCACTGATGGGGTGACAAAAGCGCAGGCGGTGCGAGTGTAGAGCCTGACGTTGGATGATAGAATAGTCTGGATTATATAAAAAGTCGCCCGGTAAGGGGTGGCCGATATGTTTCATATGAACACGAATCTGATGGGTGCGACCGGTGTCGAGTTTTAAGGACACGAGGGAGTACCCATTTTTGTAGGTAAGGCGTCTGTAATGTGTGCAGGCATATTCACCGGTCTCTGTGTTCACGCAACGTTCGATGGTAGAGCCGCAGGCACGTGCGATTGGGGCCTCTATGGTGCCACAAGATGGGACGCAGCCTGTTGCAACGGCAAGGTACTCGCGCTCGATTTCGCGCTTTTGTACCATTGCGGAAAGTAAAGATGCGCTATATAAATGCTTTGCTACAATCAAAAGCCCGGTTGTGTCGCGGTCCAGACGGTTGATACAGCGGTAGGTAAAGTGCTCATTTTTCTGCGCATAATAATAGGCAAGTGCATTTGCCAAAGTATTTTCATAATTTCCCTGTGAGGGGTGAATCGGCATATCACTTGCTTTGTTAATTAGCAGTAAATCCTCGTCTTCGTATACGATATCTAAAGGAAGCAGGGTGGGAACGATGTTTGCAGATGAGCAATGCTCCTCAAGGGTAATGCGAAGCAAATCACCTTCGTGTAGAAGCTCGCGGACTCTTGCCCAGCTTCCGTTCCTTTGAATGCCGTTTGGTGTACGCTTCAATTCCGTAATTACTTGTGAGGAGTAATGCTCGTCTTTTAGGAAACGGAGTATGGGTTGGTTTTCGTATGTACTTGTAATCGAATAGTTTAAAGTCCGTTTCATAACTGCCCCTCCTATGGAAATATTTACTACTTACAGTTTACGCATTTATTCTGATATTTCAAGCATTATTTGCTGTACTTTTTGAAAGTTTCGTATTATAATAAGGTGCGATTATGATTGTTGAAGGGGATAAGAATGGAAGAACAGAAGAAGACAGCAGAAGAAAGTTTGAAAGAGGAGCTTACGGAACTTGCGGCTGAGATAGATAAGGAGATTTCGGAAGAGCTTAAGGCTGAGCCGGAGGCGGAGGCTACCGAGACGATTGAGCTTGAGTCAGAGCCAGAGGCGGAGGCTACCGAGACGATTGAGCTTGAGTCAGAGCCAGAGGCGGAGGTTACGGAGTCGATTGAGCTTGAAGCGGAGGCTGAGGCGCAGAGTGAGACAGAGGAAGCACCAAAAAAGAAGAGCAAGAAAGCTCTTTGGATTGTGCTAGGGATTCTTGGCGGTATTTTGCTTTTGCTTGCGATTGGATATTATGCAGTGGCCAGACATTATGAAGACCGCTTCTTGATGAAGACTTCTGTGAATGGGACAGACTGTACAGGTATGACGGTAGAAGAAGTGGAAGCCATTATGCAGGATCAAGTGGAGAACTATGTGCTTACCATTGTAGGACGTAATGCTGTGACGCAGGAGATTGCGGGTGTGGATATTGGCATCAAGTACAATGGTGTGAATGTCATCCAAGAAGCATTTGAGGAGCAGAATTCGTATCTGTGGTTTCAGGGATTATACAAGGAGACCGATATCAAAGCAGAGGTTGATTTTGATTATGATGCAGAGAAGTTGGATGCAGTTATTGCGAATCTGGAAGTTTTGAAGCCGGAGAATCAGGTGGCACCGGTTTCGGCTACGCCTGTTTACCAAGAGGGAAGTTATGTAATTCAAGCAGAGAATTATGGCGCGCAATTGGATGGAGACAAGGTTCGGAATGTGATTCACGAGTGTGTTGCCAACATCGTTACCGATGTGAATCTGGAAGAAAAAGAATGTTATATCAATCCGGTGTTTACAAAGGATTCACCGGAGGTGATTGCGGCGAAGGATGCCTTGAATAAGTGCTTGGAGACGAATGTTACATATAGCTTGGACGGAATCGTGGTTAATGTCAATGCAGACATGGTGAAGGCGTGGATTTCGGTGGATGCGAATATGGCGGTGCTGGTAGATGAGGCACAGGTGCGTGCGTTTACCAATAGTTTAGGAACACACTATAATACGCCGGATGGCACACAGGAGATTACAACACCGCGAGGAAGAGTAACTGCTGTGCCGAATGGACGCAAGGGACGTATTGTAGGAAGTGCAGCTGAGTGCACACAACTGATAGCGGAGATTCGGGAAGGCAAGCAGGTGACGAGAGAACCGATTATTGCACAGCAGCCGACACCGGAAGGCGCACTTAGTTGGGGTACGACCTATGTAGAAGTCGATTTGATTGAGCAGCATATGTGGTATATCGTAAATGGTGCGGTTGCTTTTGAGTGTGATGTCGTTACCGGAAGTCCGGGACGTGACACACCGGCAGGTTGTTTTACAATTTTGGAGAAATTGTCGCCAAAGGTTTTGCGTGGGAATATTATGCCGAACGGAAAGCCGGAGTATGTCACACCAGTGAAGTATTGGGCACGAGTAACATGGAGTGGAATTGGCTTCCATGATGCGACTTGGCAGGCAGCATTTGGCGGGAACCGCTACCGCGAGGGCTATGGCTCTCATGGCTGTATCAATATGGCTTACAATGATGTTGCCACCTTTTACAATATGATTGCGGTAGGCTGCCCGGTAGTTATTCACCATTAGAAGGGATTTGTATGTATAAGTTATTAAAGCAAGATGGACTTGCAAAGCGCGGAGAATTTCATACGGTGCACGGGACGATTCAGACGCCGGTATTTATGAATGTCGGGACGATTGCAGCAATTAAGGGTGCTGTCTCGACTGACGATTTGCAGCAGATTAAGACGCAGGTAGAGCTTTCGAATACCTATCATCTGCATGTGAGACCGGGTGATGAGGTCGTGAAGAAGCTGGGAGGACTCCACAAGTTTATGGTCTGGGACAAGCCGATTCTGACAGACTCGGGTGGGTTTCAGGTGTTTTCGCTTGCCGGACTTCGCAAGATAAAAGAAGAAGGCGTGTATTTCAATTCGCATATAGATGGACGCAAGATTTTTATGGGACCGGAAGAGAGTATGCAGATTCAGTCCAACCTTGCCTCTACCATTGCGATGGCATTTGATGAATGCCCGCCGAGTGTAGCTGACCGAAGTTATATGGAGAATTCAGTTGCTCGCACGACGCGTTGGCTGGCGAGATGTAAAGAAGAGATGGCAAGACTCAATTCCTTGCCGGACACCATCAATAAGCAGCAGCTGCTGTTTGGTATCAATCAAGGCGGTATCTATGAGGATATTCGCGTGGCGCACGCAAAAGAGATTGCAAAGATGGATTTGGACGGATATGCCATTGGCGGCTTGGCAGTCGGAGAATCGCACGAGGAGATGTACCGCATCTTGGACGCTGTGGTACCACATTTGCCATTGGAAAAGCCGACGTATCTGATGGGAGTTGGAACACCGGCAAATATTTTGGAAGCTGTAGATCGGGGTGTGGATTTCTTTGATTGTGTATATCCGACGCGAAATGGAAGACATGGGCATGTGTATACGAATCACGGGAAATTGAATTTGTTTAATGCGAAGTATGAGCTGGATGACAGACCAATCGAAGAAGGATGTCAGTGTCCGGCGTGCCGCAGCTACAGCAGAGCATATATTCGTCATTTGCTGAAGGCAAAGGAGATGCTGGGGATGCGACTCTGTGTATTACACAATCTGTATTTCTACAATACGATGATGGAAGAGATTCGCGAGGCGATTGAACAAGGCAATTACAAGGAATACAAAAGGCAGAAATTGGAAAAAATCTCAGGGAAATAAGAGAAAACACTTGCCGATTTTCAGGATATTGTGTATGATAATGCTAGTGTTTTAAAGTAGGAGGAAGATGTAAATGGATTTAATAACAATGATTCTTGTTTATGCAGTGATTCTCGGTGGTATGTGGTTCTTGATGATTCGCCCACAGAAGAAGGAACAAAAGAGAGTGCGTGCGATGCTGGCAGATATGGCAGTTGGCGATACTGTGCTTACAACAAGTGGATTTTATGGTGTTCTCATTGATATTACAGAGACAGATGTTATCGTAGAATTTGGGAACAACAAGAACTGCCGCATTCCGATGCAGAAGGCAGCGATTGCACAGGTAGAGAAAGCATCGACAAGTGCAGAATTATAAAGTAACAAAAAGGGGCTGATGCAAAATAGCAAGTAAGCCGCACAGGGACTCGGAGGGCAGCAAAATGCGTGCCTTTACGAGTTCTTTTTT
>JAXJPN010000003.1:0-4033 GCA_036311625.1 Faecalimonas sp. | reverse complement strand
GTTGTGCGTGAATTGGAGGAGGAAGCCGGTTACCTTGCAGGCAAAGTGGAACATCTGGTGGATATTCACAGCCTTGTGGCTTTTACAAATGAGAAGACGCAGATTTTTGTGGCTTGGGATTTGACAGAGGCGGAACAACACTTGGATGCGGAGGAATCGATTGAACTTGTCGAATATGAGATTACAGAGCTTCGGGATATGGTTTTTGCAGGAAAGATAGAGGATGCAAAGACAGTGGCTGCGATTTTGGCCTACCTTGTAAAATACGGTGACGAGGCATAGGAAACAAAAGTGCGCATATAATGAACTAGCGAACATAGGGGAGGTAGTCATTATGAAGCTTTCGAAGGAGAAGAACCAACTACTACTGATTTTGTTAGCGGTTGGTTTTTTTGTGGGAATTTTCTATCAGAATCTGGCTTCTGGGGGTGAGACAGTATCTTGGTTTCAGCAGTATTTTCTGAACCAGTTTGCCCAGACTGAGCTGGTGGCAGAGGAATACATCTGGTATGTGGCGGGCGCGCGGCTATTGCCCTTTGTGTGTCTTTGCATTGCAGGCGCATTTCGTTGGAGAAAGGGTATTGTTTGTCTGGGGCTGATATGGACAGGCTTTTTAGCGGGTGTGTTGACGGTGTCGGCTGTTCTTGCACTTGGAGCAAAGGGGATATTGCTTTGTATCGTTGGGATGTTTCCGCAAATGCTGTTTTATGTACCGGCTTACGGGATGGTACTTGTCTACCTGTACCGCTATCCAAAAAAACAGTGGAATACGGCAAAGACAATTTTTGTATGCCTTAGTTTGCTCATAGGACTGATTCTGGAAGTGTATTTGAACCCCATCATTCTAAAGTGGGTTTTGCGATTCTTCGTTTCGTAAGGTAATTACGCAAGTACAATACATAGAATACACAGGTAAGAATTTGTGAGAGCAGCAATCCCCAGAGATATCCGTTCATCCCGATGCGTGGGATGCATACGAGCACACCAATGATGCGTATGCTCAAGGCGGTGGTGTTGACTGAAAACGTGATGTTTGCTTTGCCAAGACCGTTGGTGATGCTGCCTAAGGTTGAGTTCACGTAGAGGAAGGGGCAAATCCAGCCTAAAGTCCGCAGATAATCTCCGGCGAGCTCGCTGTGAAACAGGAGCTTGCCTATAAGTCCGCCCAAACAGACAAAGATTAGCAGACAGGTGAGCCCGAGACCAAAGCAGGCGTAGAAAACTCTTTGGAGAACCTGTTTTAATTTTGCGGTGTTTTGACCTGCTTGTATTTCTGCAACAGTTGGCAATAGCATCGTAGAGACAGAGTTTGTGAGTGCCGAAGGGAAAAGGATGCAGGGAAGCGCCATTCCCGTTAGAACGCCATAGTTGCTGAGTGCTTGTGATGTGTCAAGTCCATACTGTTGCAGGCGCAGAGGAATGGATATGGATTCTACACTCTGGAGGATGTTCAAGAGGATGCGGCTACAGGTTAGTGGAATGGACATCGCGAGCAGTTCCTTTGAAAGTGCGGGCAGATTTTTTGCCATAGAGGAAAAACGAGACTTCTTTTCCTTGCGGGTAAAGCAGTGCACGCAGAAAAAGGCGGAGCAGCATTCTCCGATTACGATTCCGAATACAGCAAAGAGTATGGAAGTGCGGCTTTCTTGCTTACATGCAATCGTATAGAGTATATATACAGATGCAACGCGGACAAGCTGTTCGACAAGCTGTGAGAGCGCCGGGATTTTTGTCTGTTTCAAACCAAAGTAATACCCACAGATACAGCTATGTACGGCGGCAAAGGGAATTGCATAAGAAATCGCAAGCAGCATTGGTTCACAGCGAATATCACCAAGTATATAAATGGAAAGTGCGCTTGCATAATTTTGCATCAGAAGGAGCATACAAAATGAGAGGGCAAGGGAAATACCGAGCCCGATATATAATATTTGTATGGCTTCTTTTTTTTTGCCTAGAGAGATTTTTCTTGCTGTAGAGCGTGCAATTGCAGTCTCCATCCCCGCAGCGCTCAGAGAAAAGCAGAGTGCGTAGAGGGGGAAAATGAGTTGGTAGAGGCCGACCTGTTCTTCGCCAAAGCTGTGGCTTAGGAACATTCGGAAGAAAAAACCGATGAGTCGTGATAAAAATCCGGTTGTTGTTAAAACGAAAGTGCCGACTAAAAGTGTGCGTTTGTTGGACATGGTTTCACCTGTTGACATATTCTTTTCAAAATATGCAAAGAAGTGGCTTGACAGAACAAATAGAGAATGATATTCTGACAAAAGAAATCCTAGTGATTTACTAGGAATTAGAAGAAGGTGTAGTATGAAAATATCAACGAAAGGCAGATATGGACTGCGCGCATTGATTGATTTGGCGCAGTATAGTGAGATAGAACCGGTGTCCATCAGCAGTATCGCCACAAGGCAGGCGATTTCGGAGCGTTACTTGGAGCAGCTGATGACACTTTTAAAAAAGGCGGGTCTGGTAAAGAGTATTCGCGGCGCAGGCGGTGGCTATGTACTTGCAAAGGACAGCAGCGAGATTTCCGTAGGCGATGTGCTTCGCGCATTAGAAGGAAGCTTAGAGCCGGTGGATTGTGCGGCGTTTAAGGAGGAGGATTCCTGTGCAGCGGCAGATTTATGCGTCACAAAGTATGTGTGGCAGCGCATTAACGAGAGCATTAACCGCACAGTGGATGAGATTAGTTTGAAGCAATTGGTGGAGGAAGGGCGAAGCAAGCAAGCGAGCCCGACTGCCGAACAAAGAAGATGTAATGGTTAGGAGAAGAGAGATGGAACGATTGATTTATTTGGATAATGCGGCTACGACAAAGACAGCGCCGGAGGTTGTGGAGGCGATGCTTCCCTATTTTACGGAATCTTATGGAAATCCATCGAGCGTATATGGGTTTGCATCTAAGAATAAAGAAGCGATTCGCAGTCAGCGCGAGACGATTGCAGAGGTGCTTGGCGCAAAAACAGAGGAGATTTATTTTACGGCAGGCGGTTCGGAATCGGACAACTGGGCATTGAAGGCGACGGCGGAAGCTTATAAGGCAAAGGGCAATCACATTATTACAACGAAGATTGAGCATCATGCCATTTTGCATACAGCAGAGTATCTGGCAAGGCAGGGATATGAGATTACCTTTTTGGATGTAGATGAAGATGGCGTGGTAAAGCTTGATGAACTCAAGGCGGCGATTCGCCCGACGACAATTCTAATCTCTGTGATGTATGCGAACAATGAGATTGGAACGATACAGCCGATTGCAGAGATTGGAAGAATCGCACACGAGAATGGCATTCTTTTTCACACGGATGCGGTACAGGCTTTCGGGCAGCTGCCGATTGATGTGGATGCCTGCCATATCGATATGCTCAGCGCGAGTGGTCATAAGTTAAATGGGCCGAAGGGAATTGGATTCCTGTATATCCGTAAAGGCTTAAAGCTGCGTTCGTTTGTACATGGCGGGGCACAGGAGAGAAAGCGCCGTGCAGGTACGGAGAATGTGCCGGGTATTATTGGACTCGGAACGGCGGTGAGCAGGGCGGCAAGGACGATGCAGGTACGCACAGCCAGAGAGAGTGAATTGCGTGATTATCTGATTGGGCGCGTGCTTCGCGAGATTCCCTATGTGAAGCTTAACGGGCATCCTGAGAACCGACTTCCGAATAACGCGAATTTCAGTTTTCGTTTTATTGAGGGCGAGTCACTGCTCATTATGCTGGATATGAAGGGGATTTGCGCATCCAGCGGTTCGGCTTGTACTTCCGGTTCGCTTGACCCATCCCATGTGTTGCTTGCGATTGGCTTGCCACATGAGATTGCGCATGGTTCTTTGCGCTTGACCTTGAGCGAAGAGACGACGAAGGAAGAGTTAGATTATGTGGTAGAGGCTTTGAAAGAGATTGTAGAGAAGCTTCGCGGTATGTCACCTTTATATGAAGATTTTATTGCAAAGCAATCAAAATAAAAGACAAAGGAGTGTTTAGAATGTATACAGAAAAAGTAATGGATCATTTTCAGAATCCGAGAAATGTAGGAG
>JAXJPN010000002.1:0-36642 GCA_036311625.1 Faecalimonas sp. | reverse complement strand
CTCGACAGCCGATGCATTCAATCCATTGAAGATTGACAAGTATGGGTTTGAGTGGGAGACACCTGCAGATATGGCGGCATTCACCTCTTTCGGATATTCAAGCGATCATCAGATTATTTATCTGATTCGTTTGGTGGAATGGTTCAAGCGTTTTTGGCCGGAGTGTGTAAGCAGTCTGTTTGAACGAGATATCTTTGCTTATGCAGATTCTCCATATGAATTGACAAGCTTTGACGAGATGGTGGAAGATGCGAAGTGGACGATTCGTTTCAATGATGCACGTCATGAACGCGTAGAGCAAGCGGTGAAAGCAGGCGGCGAGGATTACAAACTGGTGACAAAGGATGGAATGCCGTATTTGGTATCCTTTGCAGAGAAGTTGGCTGTACAGGCGCTTGGAAAGATTTCAAATCTCGTTGTCGGCGGTGGTGTTTGGATGAATACCCAGAAAGCAGAGTGGAATGATGCAAACAATGCCATCGTAGGTTCCGGACTTTCTGTTGTTACAAGCTGTCAGCTGCGACACTATTTGATTTCTGTCATCGAGTTGTGTGGCGATTATGCGGGACAAGAGCTTGCGATGTCAAAAGAAAGCTTCGTGTGGTTGACCGGAATTGTAGAGATTTTGCAAAAGTATTTAGAACGGGTAGAACAGGATACCGTAGACGATGCAATGCGCTACAGTATGCTTAAGGAATGTCGTTTTGTTTATGACGGATACAAACAAAAGGTATATGCGGAAGGTTTTTCGGAAAAGGTGCCGTGTACATACGATACGATTTTAGAATTTTTCCAATTGGCACTCAACTATGTGGAATACACCATCCGTAAGAACCGCAGAGAGGATGGCATGTATCACTCTTACAATCTAATGTCTTTCGTGGGAGAGAAGATTGTGGTTCGTCCGTTGCAACTGATGTTGGAAGGACAGGTTGCGGTTCTGGATTGCGGTATTTTGGATGAAACAGAGGTAGCGTCACTTTTGGAGACGATGGAGCAGAGTGAGATTTATTCAGAGCGTGACAAGAGCTTCTTCTTGTACCCGGTGAAATTCACACAGAGCTTTTTGACAAAGAATCAGATTCCGGAGCGTTATATCACGGAGTCGAGCCTGCTTAAACGTTTGTTAAAAGATGAAAATACAGAATTAATTACCAGTGATGCGACAGGCATTGTCAGATTTATACCGGAGATTGACACGGTTCGGGCGCTTGTGAGTTGTTTGGAGAGCCTCAAGGAGCAGGAAGCTTACAAAGACTTGGTGCAGCAGGATACAGAGCTAGTCTTGGCGTGCTATGAGGAAGTGTTCGGACACAGCAATTTTATCGGCCGCTCACAGATTATGTACAAATATGAGGGAATTGGTTGTATCTATTGGCATCAGAATTCAAAGCTTCGCGTTGCGGCAGTAGAGAGTCTGGAGCGTGCGGTGGAAGCCGGCGTAAAGGGCAAGGCCTTAGAGGAGTTAAAGCTTTGTTATGAACGTATTTGTAAGGGTCTGTGCCAATACAAGGAAGCAAAAGAGTGGGGTGCGTTCCCGATGGATTGCTATTCGCACACACCATACAGTGGCGGCGCATCACAGCCGGTGATGACCGGACAAGTAAAAGAAGACATTTTAGCGAGATATATGGAACTGGGATTTGTGATCAAAGATGGCAGCATTGTTTTCAAGAAGGAGATGACGAGCGCTGCAGAGCTTCTCAAAGAAGAAGCGACATTCTCGTATTTGGCAAATACAGGTGTGCAAAAAGAGATTGCAGTGCCGAAAGACGCATATGCACTTACACTTTGCCAAGTCCCGTTTGTCTGCAAATGCGGAGCAAAAGATGCCATTACGATATATATGGCAGATGGAACCGAGAAATATGTAGAAGGATGCCAAATTCCAAAATGTGATTGCGCAGAGATTTTTGTGCGCAGCGGCAAGGTGGAAAAGGTGTTCGTAGAATATCAAGGATAAGAAAGGAGTTACACTATGGGACAGATTACATGTAATGCAAACGAAGGCGGCAAGTATGACGTAATTATCGTCGGAGGAGGTCCGTCAGGATGTGCGGCAGCGATTGCCAGCGCAAGAGAAGGAAAGAAGACCTTGCTTATTGAGAGAAGTTCTGCGCTCGGTGGCATGGGAACGATGGGAATGGTTCCATGTTGGTGTCCATATACCGACCAGGAAAAGATTATCTATAAAGGTATTGCGGAAAAGATTTTCTGGAGAAGTAGAGAATATGTACCGCATTTGCCGGAAGACCAGCTTGACTGGGTGCCGATTAACGCGGAGGCATTGAAACGCATCTATGATGAAGAGGTTTCGGGAGCCGGAGCGGAGATTCTGTTCTTGACGCAGGTTTGCGATGTGCTTCACACAGATGGCAGAGTAGAAGGTGTGTTGGTTGCAAATAAAGCAGGTCTTACTATTTATCGCGCAGACGTATTCGTAGATGCGACGGGTGACGGCGATATTGCAACGCAAAGCGGCGCAGACTACAACAAGGGTCGCGAGGGCAATGTGCTGCAGTCAACGACACTCTGCTTCACGATGGCGAATGTAGACACTTACGGCTACGAGCATGTGTTGGGCAACCGTATGAACAATGGTGACCCATATGCGAAGAGCAAGACTTTGGTTATCGATGATATTTGGCAGGATGAAGAATTTGATTACGTGATAGACAGACATTTCTGCAACAATATGTTTGCGCCGGGGGCAGTTGGCTTTAATGCGGGACATGTAGAGGGGGTAGACCCGACAGACCCGATACAGTTGTCAAAGATGTTGCTCCGTGGTCGTCAGCTTGTACATCAGTTTGAAAAGGGCTTGAAGAAATATGCGCCGGAGGGCTTTGCGAATGCGTGGATTGCGCAGACAGCACCTCTTCCGGGTATCCGTGAAAGCCGCAGAATTATCTGTGATTATGAGCTGAACGTGATGGATTATTTGAAGAGACAATCCTTTGAGGATGAGATTGGAAGAAACAGCTACTATGTCGATGTACATAAGACCACCAAGGAGTTGGCAGAAGACAATGAGCAGACCTACGAGAAGTACGAGCACTATGGCGAGGGCGAAAGCCACGGTATTCCATATCGCTGTCTACTTCCGAAGGGACTTACGAATCTCCTTGTAGCAGGAAGATGTATTGGAAGCGACAGCTTGATGAACGGATCAATCCGTGTGATGCCGACCTGCCTTGTGACAGGTGAGGCTGCAGGTCTCGCGGCAGCGATGGCAGTAGACACAGACGGAGATACCAGAGCGATTGACGTGTCTAAATTGCAAGAAAAGCTAGAGGGTTATGGTGCATACATCCACAACGCAACAAAATAATGGCAATTTGTTGAATGTGAATGTAAATATCAGAGAAACGAAAGTCACTTTTGATAAAAAAGCAACAAAATGGAAGTAATATGCAACGTATGGTGATTGTGGAAAAAGGGTGAAATTCGTTAAAATAACAATATAGGAAAACTATGCAATTTAGGAGGTAGTCGGATATGAAGCTTAGTCGAAAAAAGGCGCAGGAAAAGACGGCAAAACTATTTTTCAATATTTTGCGGTATGCGTTTTTTATTTCCTTTAGTTTCGTTATTCTCTATCCGTTCATTTACATCATCTGTAATGCGGTAAAGGGGAACGCAGACTTTATGGACCCGATGGTACAGTGGATACCAAAACATTTTAATTTGAACAACTTTGTGACAGCACTCAAGGCATTTGATGTGCAGCACACGATTGTGAACACGCTGATATACGAGATTGTTCCGGCGTTGATTCAGTTCTGTGCTTGCGCAGTTGCTGCTTACGGACTTGCAAGATTCGAGTTCCGTGGCAAGAACCTGCTGATGGGAATGATGATTTTGAATATCCTTGTTCCGTCGATGATGCTGATGACGCCTACATATGTAAATTACAGCCGGATGGACTTTCTGGGAATTTTCGGACTGATTTCTAAGGCAATCGGACAGGAGATTCGGCCGAACCTAATTAATACGCCATTTGTGACGTACTTGCCGGCAGTGTTAGGTATGGGAATTCGAGGAGGTTTCTTTATATTTATATATCTGCAGTTCTTCCGCAAGTTCCCGAAGGAACTCGAAGAGGCAGCGTGCATTGATGGAGCAGGACCGTGGAGAACATTCTTGCAGATTGTAGTTCCGGATATGGGAGCGGCAGCAATCACCGTGTTCTTGTTCACAATGGTATGGCATTGGAACGATTACTACGAAGCACAGATGTTCCTGTCAGACCATCCGACTTTCGCTGTGTCATTGAACAGCTATACGATTAACACCATTTCGAATGTACTTGAAGTGTCAATGACGACTGTGAAGTACCTTGCGGTACCAACCCTGATGGCAGGTTGCTTTCTATTCATCTTACCGCTCATCGCACTGTACATTGCGATGCAGAAGAAATTTGTGGCAAGCGTCAGCAACAGTGGTATTACCGGATAAGGGATAAGAAGAGTTAAAAATAAAATTAAAATATAATAAACGGCGAAAGCCAAACATCATGAAGGAGGAAAAAATCATGAAACAAAGACTCAAAAAATTAATTGCGCTTGGACTGGCAGCAACACTTGCATTCGCCATCGTGGGCTGTGGCGGCTCGGGTGACGACAAGAAGACAGGCGGCAGCACAGGGAACGGCAACAAAGTGAACCAGATGGGTGAGATTGAAGGTAAGTCCTGGGAGGAAATACTCGCAGAGATGCCGAATGAACTTCGCGGAACGACGATTACCGTATACAACTGGAATCCGCTTTCAGAGTACGCAGGAGGAACAGCTGTTATTGAAGATTTCACAAGCCAGACAGGTATTGAAGTGAAGTGGGTGACAGAGGACTTTAAGACCTACCTTTCAAAGTTGACCAGTATGGTTGCCAGCGGTGAGGCTCCTGACGTTGTCAGACTTCGTGACCCGCAGGTTACCGGTATTCAGTCTCTGCAGCCAACTTCTGCAGCAGGCTATGACTTTACAGACGGCGCTTGGGATCAGTGGGTGAGCGATGTGTATACCTTGAACGGACAGAACTATGGTGTGGCACTCAAGAATTCCCCAATTAACTCGCCGGGTATGTTGCTTTACAATAAGTCTTTGATTGAGAAGTATGACTTGGATGACCCATACACACTTTGGAAAGAAGGAAAATGGACCTACGACAAATTCGTAGAAGTGATGAAGGATTATATGGCTGAGTCAGGTGCGGATTTCGCATGCTCGACACGTGACTGGTCAGAGATTACATCCATCTTTGGTGTGGCAGGACCGGTTAGCTTTGATGGTACAAAGTATGTTAGTGAGCTTGGCAATGCAGACTTCATCAATGCAACACAGAAGGTGGCAGATTTGCAGAACACAGACCATCTCCTTGCAAGATGGAAAGCAGACGAGTTTGACGCAGGAAAGTGCTTGTTCTGGAGTGGTACAGCAGTACATGCCCGCAGACAGAATGCATACCTTGCAACACAGAAGGAAGCCGGCAATGTATTCGCAGTTCCGTACCCGGTGGTAGAGGGACAGGAGGAGTACTCACTCTACCAAGAGGTAGAAGCGTATGGAATTCCGCAGGGTGCAAAGAATGCAGCAGCAGTTCCGTACTTCTTACGTTACTTTATGGATGCGGCGAACTACGATATGGATACATACTTCTGTAGCGCGCAGGCATTTGAAGTATACCAGTATTGTACAAACATTGAGAACAAGCTTTGGACAACAATGTATGACATAGAGTGGGATTTCTACGGATACAGTGAGAGAGATGCATTTGGTGCACAGGTAAAAGAAGCGACGGGCGCAAATGTAGTCAGTGTGCTTGATAGTACCGGCTCTTCGATTGACATCCGAGTAGAGACTTTGAATGGTCAACTTGAGAGATTGGGCAAATAGACAGGAGAGAGAATATGAAAAAGATGTTTGAAGGAAAGAAAAGATGGCTGGTGGCAGTGGTTGCAGTCCTTGTCCTGGCACTGGTGGGTGTAGGCAGCTTTGCTGCAGTCAGCACCCTGACAGGCAAGAGCACGACCACGAATGGAGGCGACGGCACGTTTGTGACGACACGTACGGACCTGGATGCCTTGCCGACAGATTACAAAGAAGTAAGACCGGAGGATTTATTCACGGACGGCAATGCAGCAAACCAGATGAATCCGATGACCGGTGGTGCAGACGAGGCGGCAGAGGCGATGCGTACTGCGATTCTTAGCACAAAAGACAATTTGAGCATAAGCGGTACGAAGTACTATGTTTCTACTTCGGGCAGCACGAACAACGACGGAAAATCCGAAAAGTATCCAATTCCGATTTCACAGGTGAATACTTTGAGTCTGAAGAGTGGAGATGCAGTACTCTTTGAGCGTGGCGGCGTGTTCCGTATCACAGACCCGATTAAGGCAGTGAGCGGCGTGACATACGGCGCGTACGGCGAGGGCGACAAGCCTTGCATCTACGGTTCTCCGCAGAACTTTGCAGACCCTTCAAAGTGGAAACCGACGAACAAGGCGAATGTTTGGAAGCTTAACACGGGTAACTATATGGATATCGGTAGTGTTATCTTCAATCATGGTCAGGCGGTTGGTATCAAGATGCCATCTGGTTTGGATCAGTTAAAAAAGACGGGTGACTTTTACCACAATGATACCAACCAGTTCATCTATCTGTACTGCGCAGAAGGCAATCCGGGTAATGTCTATAAGGACATCGAATTTGCAGTAAAGGGAAGCATCTTTATATTAGATGTTGGCAAGTCAGATATCACTTTTGACAACCTTTGCTTGAAATACATCGGTGAGTTTGGAATTAACGGAGTGGGTGCGAACAACGATATCACAGTGACGAACTGCGAGATGGGCTACATCGGTGGTACGAAGCTGAGTCTGACGGTTCGTTACGGGAATGCAATTCAGTTCTGGTCAACTTGTCAGAGAGTTACGGTGGAGAACTGCTGGTTCTACCAGGTATTTGACGTGGCAGTTACCTTCCAGGGCGATGACGACAATGTAACCTATTCAGATATCTCATTCAGCAACAACCTGTTTGAGTACAACGATATGGATATCGAGATGTGGAATAAGCCGGGAGCAGCTACCATTCAGAATATCACGATGAACGACAACATTATGCGTTTCAACTCATATGGTTGGGGTACCCGAATTGAGGATGCCGGCAACAGAGGTGGTGCTGCGAACTTCAAGATAGACTTCAGTAATGCCAGCTCGACCTACTCAAACATAACTGTAAAGAACAACATTATGGACTGCTCACGTTACACAGCAGTATACTGGCTGGGCAGCAGCAGAAATTCAGCGACAATCAGCGGCAATTCCATCTATGCGCTTTCAAACCGCGAGGTGGGAACAGCGATGATGCGTTATGAAGACAACCAACAGCTGATGGCAACAGATCAGTCGAGTCTGGAGACAGCATTTAAGACATTTGACAAGAACTCGAACACGATTCAGTGGATTGATTAATAAGACAAAAAGAAGGATGGTGTAGATTGGTGAAAAAAGCTCTGGCATTATTATTGAGTGTAATATTTGTACTTTCCGGGAGTCTGATGGTACTCGCAGAGACCACCCCGACACCGGAGAGTAAGGCGGTAAGTATGACAGATGAGGTGTCAGGGCCGAAGGCAGCTATTACCGTCGACAAAGAATTTGGTACAGAATCCTTACAATTACAAGTAGACATTCCTGTGGATGGCGAGTACACCGTAGGAATGCTCTACAAATCCATCGATGATGCGATGGCGGAGATTGAAGTGGGACTCAAGGTGGATGGCAACTATCTGGATCCGGAAGCTGAGGAACTGCATTTCCCGCGTATGTGGATGGACTACAACAAAGAGGACTGTGTAGACGACTTTGGAAATGAGTACGCAGCACAGCAAGTACCATACGATGATTATTATTATAATATAGCGATGACAGAAGCCTCCGAGGGAGAGGAGGCTCTGCTCATCCCTTTGACAGCAGGTATACATACGATTGAGCTGCTTCCGCTAAAAGGAAGCTTCGCGCTCAAAGAGCTTGTATTTGCGCAGCCACAGGATGTGGCAGCATATGAGAAGCCGGCTTCAGATGCCCCGAAGTATGACGGACCGAATGTGGTCCTCGAGGGCGAGGATGCCTATGTGAAATCCAGCTATTTTTTGGTAGGCAAGACGGATAGTTCTTCCGTGACTGTGACGCCGAACAATGCACACAAGAATTTGATTAACTATGTGGGCGGCGGCAACTGGAAAGAATCGGGAGACACCCTTTGCTGGGAGACACCGGAATTAGAAGCGGGCTATTACCAGATTGGATTCTCTTATCGTCAGAATGGAGTGATTGGTGGAAAGACCTATCGTACACTGACGATTGACGGACAGGTGCCGTTTGCAGAAGCAGAGGAAATTGGCTTCGGTTATGACGACAACTGGCAGCAGGAGATTTACGGCAACGAAGATGGAGAGCCGTATCTGATTTGGCTTTCAGAAGGAAAACACCGCATCGCTTTGACGGTTACAGCAGGTGCTGTAGCAGAGCTTCGAAACGAATTGCGTGAGACCATCGCCGATCTCGGAGAGATGTATATGGATATCTCAATGATTACCGGCGAAGAAGTCGATATATATCGCGATTACGAATTGTTTTCGCAGATTCCAAATATGGAGGAACGCCTTACCGCTATGCGCGACAGTCTTGTGAGCATTGCAGATGCACTGACAGAGATTACCGGCGAGAAGAATGGTTCACAGCGTTCCGTAATTATGAATATGGTGCAGGCACTCAACTTGATGTTGGAGAACAAATTTGAGGCACACCGTTACAAAAAATACTACTATACCAATTATTGTTCTACATCTTCCGTATTACAGGACTTGTCATCTATGCCGCTGAGCTTGGACCGCATCGTTCTGACCAAGGAAGATGCAGAGGATCCATTTGACACAAGCAGCTGGTGGGAGCAGACGATGTACTCTGTGACGCGCTTCTTTGATTCCTTTACTCGTGATTACAGTGGGGTGTCAAGCGCCGACGGAGAGAGCGAGGGACTGACCATCTGGGTGAACTGGGGACGTGACCAGGCACAGGTATTGAGCGCCTTGATTGACCGCTCCTTCACACCGCAGACAGGCATTGAAGTGGATATCAAGCTTACCAATGCGACAGTTATTCAGGCTACCATCTCCGGTAACGGACCGGACCTTCTCTTGCAGAGAACCCGCTCGGATGCGGTAAACCTTGGTATGCGTGATGTGTTATATGATTTGTCTGAGTTTGAAGATTGTGACGAAGTTTTAGAGCGTTTCCACGAGGGAGCTGAGTTGCCATATCGTTATCAAGATGCACTCTATGCGCTCCCGGATACGCAGACCTTCTATATGATGTTCTATCGCACGGATATCTTTGAGGATATGGGCTTGGAAGTGCCGGAGACATGGGATGATTTCCAGCAAGTTACTAAGCTTTTGATGCGAAATAATATGTCTGTATGGTTGAACAATGCAGCAAACACCAGTGATGCCTTGGCACAGACCGGTGTGGGAAGTATCAATGTATTTCCAAGTATGCTGATGCAGCGCGGACAATCACTTTATGAAGAGGGTGGAAAGAGTACGACGCTACTGGATGCAGAGACAATGGAAGTATTCAAATACTGGACGGATTACTATACCAAGTTAAAGATTCCGACCCAGCTTGATTTCTACAACCGTTTCCGTACCGGAACGACTCCGCTTGGCATTATGCCATACAGCTTATACACAACTCTAGTTGTTACCGCTTCTGAGATTGAAGGACAGTGGGCGATGACAAAGATTCCGGGTACCCTACAGGAGGATGGAAGCATTTCACATGTTTCTTCCGGCGGTGGAACCGGCTGCTCGATTTTGAAGCAGACAAAGAACCCGGAGGCCGCTTGGGAGTTCTTGAAATGGTGGACCAGCGATGAGACCCAGAGAACATACTCGAACGATGTGGAAGCTGTACTTGGACCTACCGGTCGTATCGCACTTGCGAACAAGCAGGCGCTCAGCGAGCTGACTTGGGAAGACGGCATGTGGGAAGAGATTGAAGAAGCATGGGAATGGGTAGAAGAAGTACCGGAGTATCCGGGTAGTTATTATGTATCACGTTCGATTTACCAAGGTTATTGGAACGTTGTAAATGATCGTGAGAACGTCAAAGACGTGCTTATGGAATTCGGTAAAGAAGCTAATGACGAGATTACTAGAAAATGGCAGCAGTACCAAGACCGTAAGTAAGAGGCAGAAAGAGAGGAAACAAGGATGAAAAAAAGTAAATCAAGCGATATCAGAACCTGTTATCTGATGTTGATACCGTTCTTAGGAACATTTTTCCTGTTTAGTATTCTGCCGGTATTAGCGTCTATGGTATTGAGCTTTTTTGACTACGATATGGTATCCACGCCGATTTTTGTCGGCTTGGATAATTATATCCGTATGTTTTCCAACGACCAGGTATTTATGAAGACCATCGGAACCACATTGAAATTTGCGGTGATTGCAGGACCTGTCAGCTACATACTGGCATTCTTCCTCGCTTGGATGATTAACGAGTTCTCCGCACCGATTCGTGTGTTATTGACCTTGGTGTTCTACATACCGGCACTTGTCGGAAACGGATATTTTATTTGGCAGATTTTATTCTCAGGTGATAGCTATGCATATTTGAACAATATGCTTTTGAGCTTGGGATTGATTACGGAGCCGATTCAATGGTTCCAGAATGTACAGTACAACTTTACCGTGATTATGATTGTACAGCTATGGATGAGTATGGGAACTTCCTTCCTTGCAAATATCGCAGGACTTCAGAATGTCAATACGGACCTGTATGAAGCCGGTGCGATTGACGGTGTCAAGAACCGTTGGCAGGAGCTTTGGTACATCACCTTACCTTCCTTAAAGAGCATTTTGCTCTTCAGTGCCGTGATGCAGATTCAGGCAGTGTTCTCGATTAGTGCTGTTATCACAACACTGGCAGGTTATCCGAGTGTTAACAACTCGGTAGATACCCTGGTAAGTTACATTTCCGACGTAGGTATTACGCGGTATGAGATGGGATACGCCTCAGCACTTTCGGTGTTCCTGTTTGCAATGGTACTGATTGTGCGTTATTTGATTGGAGGCCTCTTGAACTTAGTAGGAAAGAGTGACCGCTAATAAGAGAGAGTAAATTTTTGGAGGTAAGACATGGCGAGTAAACAGATGAGTTACCGAAAATATACGCGTTCCAAAGCAGGAAACTTTTTCTTCTTCCTACTGTTAATCTTGGGCGGTTTGTTTATGGTGTTTCCGTTGTTTTATTGTGTGATTACATCTTTAAAACCACTGGAAGAGTTGTTAATTTTCCCACCTAGATTCACAGTATCGAGACCTACTTTGGAGAACTATCGTGTGCTGCCGGCGTTGCTGAGCAATCTGCAGGTACCGCTGTCAAGATACATTTTTAACAGCTTATACATTGCAGTAGCGACGACCGCATTGAGCATCTTTGCTTCTTCGATGGCAGCATTCATTTTTTCAAAATCAAAGATTAGAGGAACAAAGATACTGTTCAACATTGTACAGATGATGTTGCTTTACAGTGCAGTTACTCTGGCGGTGCCACAGTATTTGATTTTCAGTAAGATGGGAATCATCGATACACCGCTGGTATACATTCTCCCGGCGATTCCGTCTTCGGTAGGATGTTTCTTGATGAAACAGTTTATTGACACGAACGTACCGGATTCGCTCTTAGAAGCAGCGAGAATTGACGGTGCAGGAATGTTTAAGATTTATTGGCGAGTTGTAATGCCGCTTGTAAAACCGGCCTGGATGACGGTGCTTTTGTTCAACTTCCAAGCGATGTGGAGCACCGTGCCGACAGGAACTATCTTTAGTGAGCAGCACAAGACGCTTCCTTATGTAATGAGTTCTATTTCAGCAGGTGGTGTGGCACGTACCGGTAGTGCGATGGCAATTACGGTACTGTTGATGATTCCGCCAATTGTAGTATTTATCATTACACAGGGTAATGTTATGGAAACAATGAGTAATTCTGGAATTAAGGAGTGATGACTGAGATGAGAATAGATAAAGCAAATAAGCTGTTCAAACGAATCGCAGCCTTAGGACTTGTCCTTGTGATGAGTTTTGGTATGGTTCTTTCAGTCTCAGCGGCTGACGCTCCGACAAAGACCTATACAAGAAAGTGGTTGCCGAATGAGAGCTACCAACTGCAGCTTTCACGCGAGATGTACGAGGTATCTGACCGCATCACAGCAGCGACGTTGGGACTTTCGGAATCACTTGAGGAGATTACCGATATCTACAGCCAGGACGATGGAAGCATCCTGCTTTTGTGTGGAGGCAAATCCCGTCTGATTGTCATTAATGCGGATGGCAGTCTCAAAGAAGAGATGACCATCACCAATGAGTCGGGTGAAGTGATTGATTTTGCAGGTGCGCAGGGAGTATACAGCGATGCAGATGGCATCATTTATATCGCAGATACTGCACATGCGAGAGTATTGAGAGTCGATAAGACCGGAAAGTTGATTGACACCTTGGAATGTCCGGATTCGAGTATTATTCCTTCAGACTTTGTATATCAACCAGTATCTGTGGCGAAGGATTCGCAGGGTTACATTTACATACTGAGCCAGGGTTGCTATTACGGAGCCTTGCTGTATAATCCGGCAGAAGAATTCTTGGGCTTCTATGGAGCAAGTACCGTAAAAGCGACGGTGCAGGATACCTTCACCTTGCTTTGGGAGAAGTTGACCAGCAATGATGAGAAGAAGGCAGCTTCGACAAAGAAGCTTCCGTATTCCTTTGTAGATTTTGACTTTGATGCAGACGGTTATCTGGTGACTTGTACCGGTAACAGCGAAGGTGCATCAGCAGAGAGCAACGGAAAAGGACAGATTCGAAAGATTGCACCGAATGGTGCCAACATCTTATATAAGAAGAATGCACGAAAGGGCTACACCTCTTCTTCGGATTTTAATTATCTGGAAGAGAATGCAGTCTATCGTGAGAGCGGTAATACAGCGGCGTATCATCCGCAGACCGTGGTTTCCATTGCGGTATCCGAGGACGGCTATATGTTCGCATTGGATCGCACCAACGGACTTGTCTACATCTACGATGAAGAGAGCAATCTGATGGGTGCATTTGGCGGCGGCCTTGGCGAGGGTGCGCAGAATGGCGTATTTAAGACTCCGGTATCGCTCACTCTGCAAGGCAACAAGATTTATGTGGCAGATTACGGCAACCAGAGCATTACCGTATTTGAGCCGACAGCATATGGTATGTTGTTCCGCGAGGCAGAGCAGGCATACTTAGGCGGAAGCTACGAGGAGGCACAGAGCCTCTGGGAAGAGATATTGACGATGGATCGCGGAAATCAGATGGCGTACCGTGGCTTGTCGATGGTCTACTACAACCAAGGCGATTACGACAAGGCAATGGAAGCAGCAGAGCAAGCGCTGGATTATACGGTATATGATTTGGCGTGGAGCGCACATGTGTCTGAGTGGATAGCAAACAACTTCGTATGGCTTGTACTGATAGCCGTTGTTGTGATTGCAGGAATTGTGTGGGGAATCGTCACCATAAAGAAACGTCAGATTACTCTAATAAAGAAGAAGACGGTGAAACTCGCATTAGCTGTTCCGTTCCACCCATTTGACAGCTTCACAAATTTGAAGTACTACAACTTGGGTTCTTGGACAATCGCAATTGTGCTATCCATCCTGTTCTATGTTGGCAGCACCTTGAAGCATATCGGTGTCGGCTTCCTCTACACGAGCAGTACGCCGGCAACCTACAATACCTTGTACACGCTGGTTTCCACCATCGGTTTACTGATTTTGTGGGCGATATGTAACTTCCTGGTATGTTCGATGTTTGATGGCAAGGGAAGCCTCAAGGAGGTATATGTAGCGACAACCTATTCACTGATTCCTTTGATTGTATATACCTTTATTGAGGTAATTGCAAAGAATTTTGTACCGTTGTCAATGGACGGACTTTTGTCCGGAATATCAACCGCTGTGTTGTTGTTCACCTTCTTCCTGCTAAGTATTGCGATGATTCACGTACACGAATACGATTTCTTTAAGTTCCTTTGGACAGGACTCATCACCATCTTTATGATGTTGCTTGTTGTATTCGTAATCTTTATGTGCGGAATCCTTCTGATGCAGTGTGGTTCCTTTATCAGTGCAGTGTATGAAGAAATCTTCTACAGATAGCACGGTAGCAATGAAAGAATAAGGAGAGACCTGATGAAAAAGATAGGGAAAATAAAAATCGGTCTTGTACTGATGGCTCTGACCGCAGCGTGCCTTGCAGGCTGCGGTGAAAAGGGCAGTGCAAACGACTATGATAAAGAGAATAAAATCGAGAGCGTTTCCACGCAGACCGCAGCGTCCAATGACAAGTTTGAATTAAAATGGGATGATGCGGCAAAGTGCGTTTTATTAGAATCAAAGGAGACCGGAGAAGTCTGGTCAGATATTGCGTATGACGCGTACTTAGAAGGAAGCACCAGTGCAAGAGCAAACTCTCCGATTAGTATTACATATGAAGAGATGACGGGGCTCACCTGGGATACAGCATACAGTTATGATTCGAGCGGCGAGGTTCGCATTGCAAGTGAGCTGGTTGAGGACGGCATCTGTGTTACCTATTACTTTGACCACTTCGAGATTGCAATCCCGGTGACCTATAAGTTGAGAAGTGACTCTGTGACGGTATCTGTTGATGGTGCAAAGATTCAGGAAAAGGCAGAGCAGTATCGACTGGTAGCAGTCAATTTGACTCCGTATTTTGCATCCTGCGCAAACAGCGAGGATAATTACCTCTTTGTGCCAAGCGGAAGCGGTGCCCTGATGTACACCAACGAGACGGCAGACGGAACCAGAAAGTATACACAAGAGGTTTACGGTATCGATGCTGCAAAGAAGGTGCTCACCTACTATGCAGATGAAGCAGCAGTCAGACTTCCGGTGTTCGGCGCAAAGGATGCAGGCAGTGCTATGCTTGGTATCATCGAGGAAGGTGCCGGCGCTGCGTATATTGAAGGGCAGGCAGGCTATGAGAGACTGGGTATCTCGAATGTGGGAGCGACCTTCTACTTCAGAGGTTCTGATACCTTCCGTCATCCATACTATGCGACCGGTAATTCCGTGACCACTCGTGTGTCGGAAGAACATTCTACACAGAAGGTTAGCGTAGCATACTATCCGTTGCTTGGAGAGGATGCGGACTACAACGGAATGGCAGCAAAGTATAGAGCGTATTTGTTAGAGAACGATTTGTTAGAAAAGGCAGAGGAGGAGGCTCCGGCGTATGCTGTAACCTTACAGGGCGGCACGACAGAGAAGAAATCCTTTGTGGGCATCACCTACGATTCTCTGACGGCATTGACGAAGTATGAGCAGGCGAACAAGATTCTCCGTGAATTGTCGGAGGAATTGCAGGCTGTACCGGCGGTGCGTATGGAGGGTTATGGTGACAATGGATTGGCTGCAGGAACAGCGTCAGGAGGTGCAGGATACGATGGCGTCTTCGGAAGCAAGAAAGAGCAGAAGAACCTGCAGGCATTTTGTGAGGAAAACAACATCCCGCTTTTCTGGGATATGAATTTGATACAGTATAGCAAGTCCGGTATGGGCGTGTCGAAGGCAGCAAAGACAGCGATTTTGCAAGCGGCAGAACGCTATCCGGTCACAGCTCTTCGCGAATTTGACGAGGAGAACCCATACAAGCTTGCTGCAAGAGAAAGTCTTGCAAAGGCGATGGAGAAGGCCTTGAAAAAGGCAGATAAATATAATCACACAGGTGTGAGCTTTGCAAGTCTCGGTGAGCTGGCATACGGCGATTACAACGATATGAAATACGCGGTAAAAGCAGGTATGGAGGACGATGTCACAGCGATGCTGAAAGAGGCGGCAAAGGACAACAGGTTGGTAGCAACAGCAGGTGCGAACTGGTATGCAGCCTGTGCGGCAGACTATGTGTTTGATGCGCCGACAGGCAATGGTGCCTACGATGTGCTGGATGAACAGATTCCGTTCTACCAGATGGTATTCCACGCATACAAGCCACTGTATACAGAGGCAGTGAATCTGGCGGAGAATGCGGACCGTCAGGTGATGCTTGCGGCAGCAGGAGGTATGGGACTTGGCTATACCTTGACAGCAGAATACAACGCGAATTCTGCAGAGTTGGAGAGCAACCAGCTATACGGAACTGTGTATACGGACAACAAGGCGTTGCTGAAAGCCAAGCTTGTCGAGAATGGTTATTTTGAATATTACAAGCAGGTTGCTGCTTCCCCGATTGTTCGTTATGAGCTTTTGGGCGATGGCATCAGCGCAACCCATTTTGAGAATGGAATTGTTTTGTACGCGAACCACAAGAATACGACCGGCACATCTCCGGCAGGAGAGCTTGGTGCATATGGTTTTGCAGTACAGGGAAAGTGAGGTAAGGGAGAATGGCAAAAAGTGCTAAGGTGAAAAAGACCGGCAAGGGACTGCTGGCAAAGCGGAACAGAGCAGGTTACACCTTCGTGATTCACTGGGTAATCGGACTGATTTTGTTTTTTGTTTACCCGCTGGTAAGTTCCATTTGGTACGCATTTAATGAAGTGACAATCAAGCCGGGCAGCATTGTGACGGAGTTTAAGGGCTTGCATTGGTTTAAAGAGATTTTAAATAAAGACCCCTACTATGTAGACAATGTGGCGGGTTCGCTTGGCTCTATCTTTTACTCGTTGCCGGTTATCATCGCGTTGAGCCTGATACTGGCCGTGATGCTGAACCAGAAATTCAAAGGAAGAACGGTCTTTCGTACCATCTTCTTCCTGCCGATTATTATGGCAGGTTCGGTGGTTATGAACCAGTTGCAGGGTGAATTCGTAACCCTTCCGCTGTTCAGCTCGGGTGAGAGTGGCTCCGGCATTATTGATTATACCAGTATTTTGAACAGTTTGAATATGCCGGATTTCTTGGGAGAGATACTCATCTTCCTTCTATCGAACACCATTAGCCTGGTGTGGAGCTGTGGCGTACAGACCATACTCTTCCTCGCAGGCTTGCAGAGTATACCGGATTCCTTCTATGAGGTATCCAAGATTGAGGGTGCAAACCGTTGGGAGGAATTTTGGAGAATCACTGTACCAAGCTTGCGACACATCATTTCGCTGGTTTTGGTATACACAATGATTGAATTGTTTACCGATATGAAGAACAAGGTCGTATCCAATGCCTATGCATTGATGGTAGGACAGAGCTTTGGAAAGAGCTCCGCAATGTTATGGTTCTATTTTGCGATTGTACTTGCAGTCATCGGCACCATCTATGTGCTGTATAACCGCTATTTAGTAAGAAAGTGGGAGTAGGAAGATGAAGAAAGTGAGAAAAGAGATGAACAGGAAAACAAAGATAATTGGAGCGTTGCTCTTAGCTTTGGTGATGACGGTGACTTCTATTGTTGTGCCAAAGAGCATACAGTCGGATGCGAACACGACGACGACACCGACCAAGATGATTCGTCTGGATGTAGAGTCTTGTACAGCTCCGCATACCTTCCAGGTAGCAACCTCGTTGACAGGAAGTATACCTTATGTCCTGAGCTTTCAGGCAAATGTGGTTGGCTCTACCTTCCAACAGGCGTGGGATGCCGGCTGGCTGGATGTGCAGATTACGCAGGATGACGGCACGGGTCTTTACACACAGTATGAGAGCTTAAAAGACTATTGTACGGACGTTCAGTGGGATTCAGAGACAATGACCTACAGCATTTTCTTTGAGGGACCGGATGATATGGATTGCGGAATTGGTTTTTCGTTCTCGAAGAACCGCGAATTTACGATGTACCTTGCAAATGTGCGTCTTTGTGAACAGGAACCGGAGCTTGAAGAGAATATAGGAAAAAATATCCTGTCGAACGGCAACAATGAGAACAATATGTATAGCTGGGGTTCCGAGTATTGGTATGCTGGTAACTATAAGTGGCAGGTAAGAGACAGCTCGCAGACAGAATTTGTCTACAATCCGAATGTGAGTGATGTGCCGACGGTGATGTACACGGCAACTTTGGTGGATTACGATGCGAGAACCTTTGACTCCAAGGTGACACCGACGAAGATGCTGCATGTGCAGAGTGATGCGGTGAATCCGGACTATATGGGTGGCGAGGCCTTCCTGGGACAGAATATGACTCTGGAACAGGGCGAGACCTACACCGTGTACTATCAGTATAAATATTTTACAGACAGCGCCGTTGGCGATGGCTTGAGCGTAAAGGTCAGAGGACGTCAAGATGATTTGGGTTGGAGTGTTGTAGATGGTGTTACACCGATAACAAAGACCTGGCTGAGCTCAGACGTAGAGGGGCAGCTCACAGGCGGACACGAGGCGAATGAGATTGCCGAGACCTACACCTTTACCTGGGAGCAGGCGACAGATACCTACTTTATCGGCTTCTCTTACTATGGCAAGGTGGATATGTACATTGCAGCCTTCCATGTGTTTAATTCCAGCAAAGAGAATGTGGCAGTATCTCCGGCAAAAGAGACCCTCGAAGGCTGGGTTGGTTCAATGGATGCAACAGCCCATGCGGTTGCCTTTAGCGGAACCAGTGCAAGCTTTGTCAATGGTGGCGCAGAGGGCGATAAGAGCAGAAAGAGCTATACGATTGATTTAATCGACTACGATGAGACGCTCTTCCTTCCGTGTCCGGACTGTGGAAAGCCGGGACCGGGCTCTGACTGTAGCTGTAACGGTACGGGGGGACGTCTGTTAGGACACACCTTAGCCTTGCGTGAGGATATCGGTGTTCGTTACTATTTAGAATTTTCAGACGAGGCACTTGCGGATACAGGTGCTTATATGGCTTTCAAATTACAGGGTGAGACCATACAGATACCGCTTTCTGAATTACAATATGACGCACAAAACCGCGCATATATAGACGTGAATCTCAGTGCTTCACAGATGACAGACCGCATTGCGGCGAAGTTTGTCAGAGGAGACGGCAGGAGTTCTGACTCGATGGATTCCTACAGTGTAGAAGCCTACGCAAAAGAGATCTTGGCGGGTGAGTATCCGGTTGAGACGAAGGATTTTGCAAAGGCACTGTTGAATTACGGTGCAGCTGCACAGTTGCACTTTGGAAATGAAGTTGCCAACTTGGCAAATGCCGAATTGCCGATGGAAGACCAGAAGGTGGAGGTAGATAAGCTGATGTTTTCGAAGTACTGGCCGAGCTTAAGTGATGCGAATGGTCTGTACAAGGGAATGTCCTTACTGATGCAGTCTAAGACGGCGATGCGTGTCTACTTGAATATCCAGAGCTTTGACGGTTATACCGTAGCTGTGAGTGATGTGGATGGAACGGTTGCACATACAACGGGAAGCAATACGAATGGATGTTACATTGAGATTCCGAACATTGCAGCTTCTAAGCTTGACAATGTGTATACGGTGACCCTGTCACAGGGTGGCGCAGAAAAGATGAGCGCAGACTTTAGCCCATTAAGCTATGGTTGGGTGCTCTCACAGAACGATTCTGCAAAGCAGAGCTTAGTCGATATGATGGATGCACTTTATGAATATGCTTTGGCAGCAGCATTATATGTAAGTTAGAACACAGAGAAGAGCGAGGATGATAGAGATGAAAAGAGAAGAATATCAGATGCCGAAGATGGTGCTTGTCAGTATAGATTCGGAGCAGGTTTGGACAGATGAATTACCAAGCCCGGAGACGGATCCGATACCAACCCCGCTATCACTTGATGCGGGAGATCAGAGTATCTAAGACAGATTCACAGTGAGAATAGGAAGGATCTTGAGTATGAAGACGAAGAAAAGAAAAATAGTAGCAGGAATACTTGCTATGCTTGTCCTGACAACGAGCGTGCTTCCTTCGATGGGGACAGAGGCGGCGAGCAGCAAGAATACGGGAAATACGGTGGGAGCCGGCAATGCGGCAGAATATGAGACGGACATTCTGGAAGTGACAGAGACGACGGGAGGTTCCGACTTACAGGCACACCGTCAGATGCTGTGCCTCTCACACGACAGGACGGATGTGAAGGATAATTCCTTTGCAGGGCAGAAGGTACAGCTGACCTACAATAAGACCTATGTGATGGAATACAAATATTATGTTGCATACGGTACGGTGAATACCAGCGTTGACTGGCGTGTGAAGCACGTGGCGGACGATGGAACCGTGAGCTACCCTTGGGGTGCAACCAGTGCAGCATCTTCCGTGGTGGGTGATACCGGCGGAACCGATAGCGGTTACCGCATCGCGAAATACGAATTTAAGAACTTAAACTTTACAGATGATGTCACAGTCGGCTTCCAATTCACAGCAGAGAGCGTGCTCTATATCGCAGATGTGAAGCTCTATGCGACGGATGCACCGGATGTGAATCTGTGGAAGGATTTGGTCAAGGGCGAAGGCGATGTTGTGGTGAGCAAGGCGAGTTACCGTGACGAGCTGTTCGCGGTGAAGCTGAGTAACGGCAGCCCGGTTAAGGCGAGATTACTTGTGAAGAATTACGGAACCATCCGCGCACTTTTGCAGCAGGTAGAGCTGGAAGCAAATACCACCTATGTGTATTCCATTAATACGACCGGCGGTTATCCGACCAGTGGAATCTACGGTCCGAACTTTGATAGTAGCGGGACATGGCAGCATGTTGCACCAGGGGAGAATGCGTCGACGATGACGCAGACTTCGCCGACATCGGCTAAGGAAAGCGAACTTATGAGTGCGGATGTTTATGGACAGTCACAGACATATACCTATCAGTTTACGACTTCGAAGGCAGGCAAGTACACGATGGGTGTGCAGTTCCAGCCGAGTACGCAGGTGTACATCGACAATCTTTCTCTGACAAAGAGCGGAAACTCGACGAATCTACTCAAGAACACCGATTTCAGTCAGGGTTTGGATTACTGGGAATTCAAGTGGGGCGCATGCTTCCGCTTGACAGAGGAGTCGAACTTACGTAACGGCCCTTATGTGGGATTCGGATATCGGGAATATACCGAGGAGAATGAGTTTAGCCTGAGCATTGTCAACAACGGTTTGAACCTCTACCGCGATGACTCTAGCTTTACAGACGGCACAAGCTGGGCTGACGGACAGACTCTCGCCGACAATTCTTCGATGAGTTATGCGACCGGAAGCTTTGTGAACAACAATCCGATTACCGGCCAGGCAGAGCCGGTAGCGAATGCCAACATTCGTCTAAAGTCAGACGATTTGACCTTTGATTGCAGCACAAATGCAGCCGGCAACTTCTTCTTTGGAAATATCAAGGCAGGCACCTACAGCTTGTATCTGATGGAAGAGGGGAAGGCAATTTACTTAAATAAGGAGTACACCTTTGAAGCGAATAAGGGCTATAAGATTTCAGTTCAATTTACACCGAACCATAAGACCTGTTCGGTGTGCAATACAACTTATCTGGGAACAGGCGATTGTGATGCCTGCCAGGGCACAGGTGCAAAGGTACTTGGCTATGCACTTTTGATTCGCGAGGATATCGGTGTACGCTACTATGTAGCGATGACCTCCGCAGCGAGAAACAGCAATAATTACTTAGAATTTAGTGTGAACGGAAAGAGTTCTCGTATTGCAGCAACAGATGCAGAGGCGGTGACAGTGAACGGTACCGCATGCTATGCCTTTGATGTGGATATGTTCGCCCTGCAAATGGCAGATAAGATTCAGGCAAGATTTGTGGTTGCCGGCGGCGCTACCGCAGAGTATGAGAGCTACAGCGTGAAGGATTACTCGGCAGATTTGCTGGCGGGTGATTATGCATATCGCGCAAAGGCGATGATGAAGGCAATGCTCAATTACGGAAGTATGTCACAGAGCTACTTCGATTATCGTGTGGATGCACCGGCGAATGACAACCTGAGCGATGCACAGCAGGTATTGCAGGACAATGAGACGAATTACCAGAATTATGCACCGAGTCTGACTGATGAGAGTGGTATGTACTGGGCAACATCCCTACTTCTGCGTTCGAAGACAGGCCTCCGTCATTACATTCACTATGACGAGTCGGCAAGCATCAGCGTGACAAGCGGCGGTCAGGAAGTCGACTTTGTCAGAGGCGAGAACACATCCGGAACCTATATCGAGATTCCGGATATCAAAGCTTACGATTTGGATAAGAGCTACGATGTGACTGTGACACAGGGCGAAAATACGATGACACTCACTGGCTACAGCATCCTAAGCTATGGTTACTGTACATTGCAGAGTGAGCTTCTGCGCGAGGATGTCACGACGATGAACTTGATTAATTCGCTTTACAGCTACTGGGTAGCAGCAAAGCAGTATGCAGACGCGAAGATGATTAAATTGACTGTTACTTCGGCCACACAGAATCATAACTTCTTGCAGCTTACACGCCTGGAGAATGGAAAGACTTATGAGCTGTCCTTTGAGGCGGCGACGCCGGAGGATAACTTCACCTACCATCTGTCTCGAAGACATGCAGCGGTGGAGATACGTTCGTATGATTCAAGCGCAGGCTACTACAGTAAGAAGAATATGACCTTTAAACTGAACGAGATGGAGATTAACGAGGAGACAGGCAACTACCGTATCAAGTTTACTTGGACTGGCGAGACGGCGGATGATTATGCCATCGGTCTTACCTTCCCTTGGACAACGAGCTATACCTTGTATCTGGCAAACTTCCGTCTGTGCAAGGAGAGCTCTGACATCAATATCTTGAAGAACAACGGACTGGAGCACACCTTACTTGGCTGGCGAAGTGAGTGGGGTAAAGAGGTGACAGACCCGACACAGACCAGCTTTAGCCATGTCAATGTTGTTGCAGACTTAGTAGATTACGATGAGACAAAGTTTGTTTCTGGTTCTTGATAGAATATGAGTGAATTATGAATGAAAGATGTGAGGTATAAGATGAAACGCAGACCCATTATCATCGGGGCGGCGGCCCTAACACTGGTCGTACTTGTTCTGGCGGCGGTTCTTCTCTGGAAGAACCGGGAAAAGCCGGAGGACAGCAAGTGGCGGGAGGAGACCGAATTAGTCGACATTCCCGAACAGCAAAAGAGTGAGGATGCACAATCCGATGCAGAAGAGGCATCACCGTCTGAGCCAGAGACACCGTCCGAGACAGAGACACCGTCCGAGACGGATGAGAAGAAGGACGGGGAGGAGATAGAAACTTCTGGTGCAGGTGGGACAGAGACAGATACCCCACAGGAGATAGAACCATCCACGCCGATGGAGAAGGACAACACAATTGTGATGCCTTTCGTTCCGGCAGATTAAAAGAAAAAAGGAGGAAACAAGAGTGAAAAGTGTAACAAAGAGAATGCTGGCAGCCTTCTTATCGTTTGCAATGGTCGTATCGACCATCCTGCCGATGCAGGTTGCATCAGCGGCAGACCCGACGGTGGCAACAGTCTACATTAAGAGTAGCGGAAAGGACGACACCGGTGAGGGTACGAAGGAAAAGCCGTACAAGACGATTGACAGGGCAATCACTGCTTTGAATGCTATGACGGCAGATGAGAAGGTAATTCGTGTAATCGGTTCTGTGACGTGGAACAGAGAGTCGGCTCCGGTGGCACACAGCCAGATGATTACCATTACCGGCGATGATGACACAGGTCGATTAAATTTCAAAGGAAATATGTGGCATCAGGGCGGTGCGCTCAAATTCGAGAACATCATCCTGAATTACAGCAATAATATGAATGGCGAGAGCTACGGCTACTACAGCTTTGGTAATAAGCTGGTGTTCGGTGAAGGCGTGATTGTCAGATACAGAACAAAGGATGTGCCGGGTCAGTATGCGGCAACGGTAAACGACTTCAAATTTAGTTTGGGTGCGAGTGCAGTGGCAGGCTATACGTCTAACACCGGCGGAGTCGCACACGAGTTGGAGCTTGGCAGTGGTACCTTCCATACCGTGTTCTTGGGTGACCAGCAAATTGATGGTGCCAATGAGCATACGATTCCGGGCGTGAACTTCACGATGAGCGGCGGTCACGTATACCAGATAAAGGTTGGCGGTGACGGTGCCAACAAGGTGAACAAATACACAGGCAATGTCAATATGACTTTTAGTGGCGGTACAATCGACAATGCAGTTGCGTTGTCAGGAATCGGTTTGAATAAATTAAACTTCAATGGCAATGCACTACAGGTTATCTGTAACAATGGCTACCAGCCGAAGTTCTCGGTAGACCCGCTCTATACAATCACAGCGGAGACAGTGGCAGGCCTCAATGGTACGTACTATCGTCTGAACTGCTACAAGGAGACGGGAAGCGCGTTGGCAATGACAGCGACGACGGGAGAATATCGAGTAATCGGTGAGAAGCCGGCAGTGGCAGTCAACGATGCGAATCCGGACATCACCTTTACTTCTGAAAATGGTATTCTGAAGGTGACAGAGCCGGGTACCTACACCGTGTCTTGGGAAGGCGCAGAGACAGACCCGAATGCAGAGGTCTATGTCAGCGCGACAGGAAGCGATACAAATGACGGCAGCAAGGAGGCTCCGTTTGCAAGCATCAAGAAGGCAATCGAGACCTTGGAGACGTCGTTTGCTCCGAAAAAGCAGATTAAGATTATCGGCAGCTATACGATGGTAAGAGATGAGATTGTGTCACATAAAGATATGGTTACAATTACCGGTGCCGATGAGAACGCAGAGCTTTCTCTGGAAAAGAGAACCGGAGAGAATGACGCGAACAAACTCATCAAAGGCGGTCCGGTGACCATTGAGAATATTGTGTTACATTTTGGTGAAGGTACGCAAAATGGTATCTATGCCTATGGAAATGAATTGGTAATCGGTGGCGGTGTTGTCCTCGAGGCAAGCGATGGAACCATTCCGGCTTCGGTAGCAACGATTTGGGCGAGACTGGGAGCAGGCGGATACTGTCAAGGATCTACCCAGACAACGAAACCAGCCTCACTGACCTTGAATTCCGGAGAGTTCTATGATGTTTATCTCGGAAATGAGGCGATTCAGTCGAACGCGACACTTGCGGGCGTGAATTACACGATGAACGGCGGACGTGCCAATATGATTTATGTTGGTGCGAACGGAGCGGGCAAGAACGTGTATTCTGACAATGTCAATATTACCTTCAATAATTTTGCGATGAAGGATTTCCCGCCGAACCTCTTGTTTGCAGGTGCGAACGCATCGGCAATTCCAAACAAGGTGGACCTTGGAGGCAATGCAGTCCAGATTATCTTGAACAATGGACTTAGCATCAAAGAGGGTCAGATTCCGGTGAATGCGGAGAACGTGGCAAAGGCGAACGGTACACTGTACTACATCAAGGCCAGCAACGTAGCATCCAACGGAACAGTCTTAGAGCCGACTGCAGACGAAGGTATCTACAAGGTGGTTGGTGAGATGGTGGCAATCGCAACCAACGATGCAGACCCGGGCAAGGTATACGAGTCAGTGGACGGACTCTTGAATGTAACAGAGCCGGGTACCTACACTGTAACTTGGAGAAGCGCAGTCGTGGAGGATCCGGATTCCGTGCCGACAAAGATGATTAAGTTAGATTTGTCTGCAGCTGCACAGAGCAAGACCTTCCATCAGACTGCAGTGTTAGAGCACGGTAAGCGCTATGTGCTGAGCGTGCAGGTTTCCAACTTCTTAGAGGCAGTGGATGCCAACACAATTCAGTTACAGATTCGTGGAGTGCGCAGCGGTTACTATGGATTGACATTAAAGGATCTCAAGGGCACACAGACAAAGTCAGACAAGAATACAAATACCTACAGCTTTGAATTTACTTGGACGGGAGAGACCGGTCAGACACCTTATGGTATCGGCTTTACCTTCCCGAATGCTACAGAGGGTACGGTATATATCGCAGATATGCAGCTTCGTGAGAAGGGCACGACGAACAATGTACTTGGCAATGCAGGCAATAAGAACACCCTGCTTGGCTGGGGAGATGAGTACGCAAATGCCGGCGGAAAGCATATTGTGTCAGATTTAGAGCAGACGTCTTTTGAGAACGGCTACGTTGCAACACTCGTAGATTACGATGCAGCTGTATTTGCAGGCACAGGCGGTGTCGAGGAGAAGACAGACATCTCGATGATTCAGATTGACACAAAGGCACTGACAGGAGATAAGATCTTCCAGCAGCTTGTGGACTTAGAGCAGGGCAAGAGCTACCGCTTGAGCTTCTGCGCATCAGAGCTTGCAGACAATCTGAAATCCGGCGATATCCAGCTTTTGGTTCGCGCAAAGGATGATGCAAGTATTGCGATGGATTTGGGTGCTGCAGGCTATAAGAGCAGCGACGCAAAGACAGGCGCTTATGTATATGAATTTAAGTGGGAAAAGGAAAGCGGAAGCTATGGTATCGGCTTTACCTTCCCAACCAACAAAGCATACACGATGTATCTTAAGGATATGAAGCTTTGCGAGCTTGGAACGACGACAGACCTGCTTCCGAATGCGGGGCATCCGAATTCTTTGGTAGGCTACGGCAGTGAAGACCCGGCTTCTGCAATTACAGAGGAATATAACGCTTTGTTTGAGCAGAAGGCAGGAGAAGACACTCTCTATACAGCAATGGTAGTGGATTACAACGCAGCTCGTTTTGAAGCAAAGATTAAGCATGGTATGATTCACATCGTCGGCAACGGCGGTGAAAAGCCGAATAGTCCGGTAAACGAGACTTTGTTTGTGCAGAAGATGCAGCTTAAGAAGGGTGAGACCTATACGATTTCGTATCGTTATCGTTTTGAGCAGGGTGCATTGAATTCCGGTCTCCTCATCAAAGTCAAAGGAAATCCGGCAGGTAGTATCGAGCGTCCGAACGGCGATTATCGTACGCATTTGACCAGCTGGACAGACGGACACTTTAAGACCGTAAAGGATACCGATACCTGTACAATGACCCACAGCTTTACTTGGGATAAAGATACCGATACCTATTTGGTAGGTTTTGCAGTATACGGCAATATTGATTTCTACTTTGCAGACTTCAAGGTGAGTGCGGCAAGCGCACCGGATGTGAACCTGTGTCCGGCACCGACGACCGGTGATGATATGGACTTAGTTGGTTGGCAGGCAGACTGGCCGGCAGCCAAAGAGGGTGAGCGTACATTCTCTTTCATTGGTGGCAAGAACGAAGGCTTTAAGAGCTACGTGGCAACCTTGATGGAGTACGACGAGAAGATCTTTACACCGAAGCAGTATGACCCGACGATGCTTTACATTGATGCGGGACAGGATAAATATCCGGGTACACCGGCATTCGGACAGAACCTTACTTTAGAGCAGGGTGAGACCTACACAATTTCGTACAAGGCAAAATATGTGACAGGTGAGTTGGATTCCAGCTTCAATCTGCGTATAAAAGATGCGCTGGGAAGTGGAAAGTATAAGTCTTATGTCAGCAGCAACTCTTCCGGTGACAAGGGCTTTGAAGTGAAGAAGGATAAAGAGAAGCTTACAGAGAGCTATACCTTTACATGGAAGCAGCCGACAGGAACTTATGCAGTTGTATTCCAGTTCATTGGAAAGACACAGATGTACCTGACAGACTTTAGTGTTGTCAATGTCAAGGCGCCGAACAAGAACTTGTGTCCGGCAGCAGAGGCACCGGACAGCCTGGTTGGCTGGAGAAGTGACTGGAAGCAGCCTGAGAGTGGCGCAGTCAGCTTCATCAGCGAGGATAAGAATAACCAGTATACAGTGAAGCTGTCCGCATATGATGCAAGTGTATTCGTACCAGACCCGATTCTTCCGAACAAGATGGTATACATTGAAAGCTATGGTACTTACAGACAGTGGACACAGCGTGTGCCGGTAAAGGCAGGCAAGACCTACCGCTTCTCAATGTGTATTTCGTCGGCAGTGCCGATGCCGGGTATGGTTGTACACACCGGTGGACGTAAGAATGTATTTAATAATATGAAGCCGATTAACGACCCGGATTACACCAAGGATTGGTATGAGGAAGTATTTGAGTTCACGCTTCCGGAGATGGTGAATGGAGAACCGCTTTCATCTGAAGTCTTTGTCGGTGTGAATCTTCCGGCAGGTACGGTGGCCTATATCTTCAATCCGAAGCTTTGGGATGTCAGCGACCCGACACAGGAGAATCTGTACAAGAACCCGGGCTACAACAAGGGTATGGACAACTGGGCACTCAGCTGGGGTGCATGGTTCATCGCCGGACAGCAGGGTCTTGGTGTGAATGAGCTTGAAAAAGAGGGCGAGTTCAAGCTTCAGGTTATGGATTACGACGAGAGCAAGTTCGTTCGCTATACCGATGACAGCCGCTTCAACGATGGCGAGTGGTGGAAGAAAGAAGACGTCGGTGCAAAGGATAAAGAGAGAAGCAGCACCATTAAGGGACAGTTAGTGAACGGCGACGATGTCGGCTTGGAGGATATAGATTTGCTTCTCGTATCCAAGAGCGAGAGCTTTGAGGTAACGACAGATAAGGATGGTAAGTTTAAATTTGGCAAGCTTCCGGCAGGATTCTATCAGTTGTACTTAATTGAGAACGGCGAGCAAATCCAGACCTCATTTGCATCAAGCATCAAAGACGGCTATGTAATGGACGTTAAGCTCGTATACAACAATGGTGAGGTTTCCCTTGCATCACAGGTGCCTTGGGCAATCATTGCCGGCATTGGCGTACCGTTGGTACTTGCAGGCGGTGGCGCAATAGCAGTTGTTGTAGTAAGCAAAAAGAGAAAATTGAAAGTAGCGGAATAATAAGATGATTACAGTAAAGCAAAATTATTTTTACTTGCATACAGCAAACACAACGTATGTTATACGTCGACTTTCTGACGGAACCCTGAACCATTGCTATTATGGGGCAGGGTTGCCGGAGGAAGATATGGATGATTTACATCTGTTTATTAAGCACGACTGCACAGTTCATATGACAGAAAGAGGTCATATTACAACACCCGACGCACTCCCTATGGAGTGCCCGGGTTTTGGTCGTGGTGATTTTCGAAGACCCGCAGCGGTCATCAAAGGAACACAGGGGAGAGCAGTCAATGAATTTGTATACAAATCACATTGTATTTTGAAGGGGAAGCCTTCGTTTGTTGGACTGCCGCAGTTTTCTGTTGAGACAGAAGAACTGGAGACATTGGAGATTAAATTAGAAGACAAGATTACCGGCGTTGAGCTGGTATATTACTATACACCGTTTGAGAAAGCAGATGCAATTGTGCGCCGCATGGAGGTGCATAATGCAACGGGCGAGACTGTGCAGTTAGAAGCAGTTGCCAGCGCGACTCTTGATTTCGAGACGGAAGATTTTGAGATGGTGTCCCTAAGTGGAGCATGGTCGAGAGAACGCCATGTAGAGCGTTATCCTTTACATCGGGGCGAGAGCGTGCTTGCAAGTCGCTATGGACTCAGTGGACATCACAGCAATCCGTTTGCGGCACTTGTCGCAAAGGACGCATGCGAAGAGTGGGGGAAGGTGTACGGCTTTGCACTTGTTTACAGTGGAAACTTTATGATTTCTGCAGAGGCAGGACAGTATGGCGGCACCAGACTTTGGATGGGCATCCACCCGGATATGTTCTCTTGGGAGCTGAAAGCCGGAGAAAGCTTTGCCACACCTGAGGCAGTGCTTACCTACAGCCAGGACGGCTTTGGTGGGATGTCTAAGAACTTCCACACACTGTGCAGGGAGCATTTGGGAGCCTGCGCAGACAAGACAAAGGAGCACCCGGTGGTACTCAACCTTTGGGAGGCCACAGAGTTTGAGATTTCCGAAGAGAAATTATTGGAGGCAATTGAAGCCACCAAGAATATGGGAATTGACACCTTAGTGATTGACGATGGATGGTTTGGACACCGCGACGGTATCGAGAGCTCGCTGGGTGACTGGTATATACATAAAGAAAAATTCCCGAATGGTTTGCAGCCGATTGTTGATGCCTGCAAAAAGAACGGCATGAAGCTCGGCATCTGGTTTGAGCCGGAGAATGTGAGCCCGGATAGTGATTTCTATCGAGCACACCCGGATTGGGCAATCAAGGTGGAAGGCGTGGAGCCAAAGCCGCTTCGCTGCACTTATACCTTAGACCTTGGAAGGGCAGAAGTGGTGGATGCCGTTTATGAGGCAGTCGCTACCATCCTTCGCACATATGAGATTTCTTATGTGAAGTGGGATATGAATCGAAACATGACGGATAACGGCGCAAGCTGGTTGCCGCCACACAGACAGAAGGAGTTTGAACATCGCCAGATGCTCGGTGCATATGAGTTGATGCGCAGACTGACGAGTGATTTCCCGTATATCTTCTTTGAGGGTTGTGCCAGCGGAGGAGGAAGATTTGATTTCGGACTTCTGTACTATATGCCACAGATTTGGACGAGCGATTGTACGGATGCATGGGAGCGTATGATGATTCAATACGGTACCAGCTTTGTGTATCCGGCAGAGACAATCTCCGCACACGTGTCGGAGTGTCCGCATTTCGGAACGGATAGAATCTTGCCGTTCCAGAGTCGTTGTGACGTGGCAAATATCTTTAGCTATGGCTATGAGTTAGACCCGATAAAGCTCTCGGCAGAGGAGAGAGAGGCAGTCGCACGTGAGAGCGCCAGACATCGAAGGATGGAGGCCGCTTGCGGACAGGGAACCTTCTATCGCCTGCGGAGTCCATTTGCGGGCAATACCTGCGCATGGCAGGTGGTGTCAGAAGACAGTAAACATTCCGTAGTATTCTATGGTACAAAATTACGTCAACCAAATTTCTGCGGCGAGTATCTGCTGCTTGCAGGACTTGATGATGATACAAGATATCGTGTGGAACCACTTGGCATCACGATGAGCGGTAAGACCTTGAAGAATGCAGGCATTCCGATTCGTGAGCAGGGTGGAGACTTCCATACAAAGATTTTTGAATTGACGGCGGAGAATGCGTAAGAAAGGAAGGTAGAAGCAATGAAGAAGACAAAACGAATTTCAGCGTTTGTGCTTGTTTTGGCGATGTTGGTGAACCTCGTTCCGGCGGCATTGACCGGTACGACAGCAGAGGCTGCGGACTCGACAGAGGCAGTCCGTTATGTGTCGGCGACAGGTGATGACAGCACAAATGACGGACTGACAGAGGATACTGCTTATGCAAGTATCAAGCAGGCGATTACAGACTTGGAGTCTGTGACAGCAGACAGCAAGGTGGTAAAGATCGTCGGCAGCTATGTGTGGGTGAAGGATGAGATTAGCACACATACCGGTATGATTACGATTACCGGAGCCGATACGGATGCGGAGTTATATCTGAATGGCACAGACAGCCGCTATATCAAGGGCGGAGCACTGACCATTGAGAACATTGCGTTGCGTTATGGCGCAGGTACGCAGAAGGGTATCTATGCGTTTGGTAACGAAGTCGTTATCGGAGAGGGTGTAGTGTTGGAGGCAGAAGATGGAACAGTTCCGGGCTCGGTAGGGACAATCTGGGCAAGACTTGGAGCTGGCGCATACTACGGTGGCACCAGCCAGACCGCACCGGCTTCCTTGACTTTGAATGCGGGACATTTCTATGATGTCTTTTTGGGGAACGAGGCGATTCCTTCAAATACCACTCTTCCGGGCGTGAATTTCACGATGAACGGCGGACGTGCAAATATGATTCAGGTTGGTGCAAGCGGAGCGGGCAAGAATTGCTATACAGGCAATATCAACATTACGATTAACGGTTGCGATATGCCGAGTTACCCGCCGAATCTGATATTTGCAGGGGCAAGTGAAGCTACCATTACGAATAAGGTAGACCTTGGCGGGAATGCGATACAGGTTATCGTAAACAATGGGCTTAGCATCAATGATGGCACGATTCCGGTAAATGCGACCAACGTAGCGACAGCAGGCGGTACGCTTTATTATATCAAGAGTGCGTCAGCGACAGATGGCAGTACGCTGGAGACGACAGAGACGACAGGTGTGTATCAGGTAAATGGTGGTATGACAGCGGTTGCAACCAATGCGGCAGACGAGTCTATAGTTTACACATCGACAGCAAGCGGCATGCTCACAGTGGAGACACCGGGCACCTACAATGTTACATGGAAGAAGAATACAGCAACAGTCATTTATATAGACCAGACGAATGGTTCAGATAGCAATGCGGGTACAGAAGCAGCGCCTGTACAGAGCTTGAAGCAAGCAGAGGCATTGATTGTTGCAGCGGGCAGTGAGCAAAACAGTATTAAGATTGTAGGAGAGTATGTTTGGAAGGCGAATGCTGACGCAGATTTTACGACGCATACAGAGATGATTACGGTTTCCGGCAGTGATGCAGATGCGAAGCTTACAATCGGCGGTAACCGCTTTATAGAGGGCGGACCGATGACCCTTGAAAATATTATCTTGAACTATACGGTAGATGAGTACGGTATCTACGCGATTGGAAATGAGACGGTGATTGGCAGTGGTGTGACGGTACAGTCTTCGGATGCAGCAAAGCCAAATATCAGCCAGTTCAAACCGATTCTGGCTTCCGGAACACATTATGGCGGAAAGACAGGACAGACTTCCGGTGTGCAGAAGCTGACATTGAGCGGCGGCAGATTTCTCCAGGTATTCTTGGGTGATAATTACCTGTCAGGTGCCTCTAATGTAGAGGGTGTGAACTTCACGATGAACGAAGGCAGTACGGCATTCGACATCATCATCGGCGGTGGCGGTGGTACACCAGCCCTTACTTACAGCGGTGATGTGAACCTTACCTTCAATGGTGGAAATTTAGTAAATACGGTCAAAATGACTCGCACGGATGTGACAAGAGTGGACTTTGGTGGAAATGCCGTGCAGATTATCTGTAACAATGGCACGACACCGACCTTGGATGCGACCATCGGCCAGGATAGAGTCACAAACAGAAATGGTAAGTATTACCAGATGAATTGTGAAGCAGTGAGTGGTTCCGGTTTGGCAGTGACTGCAAATGAAGGTGTCTACACTGTTGTGGGCGATAAGCTTGCCATTGCGGTGAACCAGGCAGATAAGAGTAAGACCTATGTTTCAATGGATGGCACATTGACAGTTGCAGCAGAGGGTATCTATACTGTCAGCTTTGTAGATGATGCAGACTACCTCAACTTAGGAAATCAGATTGTTGTTTATCAAGACAGCGAGATTGATTTGTCTAAAGAGGACGCAGCAACGGTTGAAGGAAAAGTTTTCGTAGGTTGGGCAGATGCGGATGGAAACGGCGCAAGCGGCAGCAGCTTTACAGCAGGAACCGTGCTGACAGCAAGTTACATTGATTACGACCCAAATGTCGATTTGACGACAGTGGGAAGCTCGCTTTATAAGGTGGCAGACCCGGAGACAGACAAAGAGAGCCTTCGTTTCTGCACGAGCCTAAGCTTCGCACTGGTAGGTGCGTTAGGCGGCGGAGATAATATAACATACGGAACCGTTTATATGGATAGCGAGACACTTGGAAGCAATACCTTGACAAAGGAGACGGCGGGCGTTTCGGATAACAAGGGTGCCGGAAATGAGATTTACATTACGGACAGTGCGACAGTCTATGGGGCAACCGTTTCTAACGTGAGTTACGCAAACCGCTCGAAAGAGTATACCTATAGAGGCTATGTTTCCTTTGCGGACATCAATGGATTTACGCGTGAGCTTTATACGGATGCGATGACAGTCAGTGTCAGCGATACCGCACAGCATATCATGGAGAGAGTAGGATCAAAGCTTGTGGAAGCAGAAGGATTTAAACCATACTTTATGGAGCTTGCCACAGAGTACGAAGAGTATATCGCTTATCGTACACCGTTGGCAAATACCTATAAGAAATTGACAGAAGATAAAGAATTGAACATCGTGTACTTAGGTGGTTCTGTAACAGCAGGTTACGGAAGTTCAAATCAGGACAGCTACTCATGGCGTGCACTTTCCGGAAAGTGGTTCAAAGAGAACTTCCCGGATGCAAACATTACGACAGTCAATGCGGCAATCGGAGAGAGTGGAACCTTCCTCGGAACCTATCGAATCAATGAGGATTTGATTTCGCAGCAACCGGATTTATTCTTCATTGAATATGCAATCAATGACTACTATAAGGGATGTGACCGTGAGGTTGCAGCACTGCAGTATGAGACGATTGTACGCGAGATCAAGACGGCTTATCCGGATTGTGATTTTGTCACCTTGCTTGTGACAGACTGGACAGCAAAGGATGAGACGACAGAAGATGGTGACCTGTTCCCGGAGGCACAGGGACATATGGATATCGCGGAAGCTTATGGCATCTCAAGTATCAATGTCGGAAAGTCTTTGGTAGATTCTTTGGGTGACCAGAGTGGATATTCAAGCTGTTCGGAGAGTGCAGAGTGGATGGAACACTTCATTGACATTGTACATCCGACCGACGCCGGTTATAAAAAGTACTACGATTGCTTAGAGGAATACTTGAGAACCAGTCTCTTGTATGACATCCCGGAGGGCTCTTCAACAATTGCGCTTCCGGCAGTACAGAGCAGTCACTTGTTAGATGGAAATCGTCAGTCTTACTTTGGTGAGCAGATGCAGGCGATTGTCACAGATTCCAGCGGATTTACATATTCGGATGCACTTTGGTTTGGCAGCAATATGGACACACCGCATTACGGATATTATTATTCACAGAACAGTGATACAGATGCCTATATCACTTTTACCTTCACAGGTACGGAGGTTGCAATCTGGACGAGCTTCTACACGAATTCAAAGATTGAATATACCATTGATGGCGGTACGCCTGTGGAGATGAACTGTCACAGACATGCACCGACGCAGATTATCACCGGTTTGGAATCCGGAACGCATACGATTAAGATTCGACCGACGAATTATGCAGACGGACCGATGATGAAGATTGGAGCAGTCTTTGCAAGAGATGAAAGTGCGCAAACCCTAAAGGGTGCGACAAAATAAAGGAGGACGAAAACTATGAAAAGAAAGATTTTAACATTGATTCTGGCGGTAGGTGTGCTTGCGAGCACACTGCCGGGGCTAGGTATGACGGCAGAAGCTACCGTGAATACGAACAGTAGAACGATTGGAGATGCAAACAACACGAATGGTTTTTGTTCAGATGACTTGGTGCGCTGGAAAAGATACCTCAGCGGTAGTGCTGCGAACATTGAGGAGATTGCAGATATGAACCTGGATGGTGTCTATGACGAAGCGGATGTGGAGCTTTGCAAACAGGGCTTGTTGACATACACAGTGGATATGAAGCTGGCAGCAAAGACAACGACAGATTATGTAGAAGCAGTGAATATGAAGCAGAGCGGCGATACGGTGACGATTACGATGAAGGGGCTCTCTAAGGTTTGGGAGAGTGCATCCGGCTCAAAGGTGAATGTCTCAATTGCGACCGCAGAAGGCACGACAACAGAGAGTGTAACCTTCCACCGCGTAGCATCAGAAGGGACAAGAGATTGTACACTGACACTTCCGGAGGGAGCAACCGGTGTAACGATTACAGGTGTAGAAGTACCGGGCTATTGGTCAGTACCTGTGAAATAGAAAGGAGTATCTGCGTGATGAAAAAGACAAAGAAACTTTCGGCATTGCTTCTTATTTTGGTAATGCTGGTGAATCTGCTTCCATCGGCAGTGGCAGGGACAGTGGCAGAGGCATCGGCAACGGAGGCTGTACGCTATGTGTCAGCGACAGGCGATGACAGCGCGAACGACGGAACCACAGCAGAAGCGCCGTACAAGACTTTGAAGGCGGCGATAACGGCTTTAAACAGCGTGGATGCAACGGATAAGATTGTTAAGATTGTAGGAAATTATACCTGGAATCGTGACGATACAGTGGCACATTCCAAGATGATTACCCTTGCAGGTAATGAGGGAACAGAAGTTCTCTCCTTGAGCGGGCAGAATGTTTGGCATCAGAGTGGTGCTTTAAAGATTGAGAATCTGGTTCTGAACTATACAGTCAGCGAGGGTGGAATCTACAGCTTCGGTAATGAGATGGTAATTGGTGAGAACGTGACAGTTGCCTACAATGGCGATACAACGGCGTCATTAAGCAGCTTTTATCCTAGACTTGGAGCAGGTGCGATTTCATCTCATACCTGCAGTCAGTCCAGCCCACACAAGCTGACTTTAAATAGTGGACGGTTTTCCGATGTATTCTTGGGAGATACCGCATTTACAAGTGGAACAACGCATACAACACCGGGAATTGAGTTTACAATGAACCCGGGAGCAACCGCAGTTACTGTAAAGATTGGCGGTAACGGCGCAGCTGCATGTAATTCTTATACGGACAATGTAAACCTTGTACTTAACGGTGGTACGATTACCAGCAGTGTATGTCTGGCGGGCACAGATACTTCAAAGTTGAACTTTAACGGCAATGCCGTGCAGGTTATTTTGAACAATGGCTTTGCGCCGACATTGAACGATAACTTGACAGCAGACAATATCGCAGCCTGCGGAGGCGGTGTGTACTACCGTCTGAATTGTGCAGCGGCAGTTGACGGCAGTATCTTGGAGACAACCGGCACTGCAGGAACCTACAAGGTAAACGGAGATATGACTGCGACAGCAACAGATGCAAAT
>JAXJPN010000001.1:0-1635 GCA_036311625.1 Faecalimonas sp. | reverse complement strand
GTATCCCCCTTTTTCACGATGTAGACACGTTCCTTTACTTCTGTCTCCGGCTCAGACACTTCCGGCTCCTCTGCAGGAACTTCTGCAGGAACTTCTGCACTTGGGGACTTCTCCTCTTCCTTGTCGTCTTTCTCATCGCCCAAAACAATAGGACCTAACGTCTCGATGGATTCCTCCGGTTTCTGTGCTTCTTCCAAATTTTGCTTCAGCCCTTGCAATTTTTCATAATTGTTCGTCATTGCAATCCCTGCCCCTAAAACAACCAGCACCAGAAACGTGCTAAGAACATAGACATAGCGCGAGCGTCCTTTGGTCTCATTCTTCTCCATTTTATCCCGGATTACATTGCGAAAATTCTTTGTAACTGCGTCTTCAATAATTTCGCTGGGAGTAAATCCGTTTTTCTTGCGGCTGGCAATCATATAGTCTTGCATTTCCACATTTTTCTCATAGTAAATATAATGTCCGCCGCTTTCCATCAGATTTCTGTATTTGTAAACAAAATATTTTTCATCGCCTTCTCTTGCTTCTTTGATCACAAAGAGGCTGTTTTCCCGGGGGAAGAATTTTTGGTGAATTTTCGTCAGATTGTGGTTCGTCTCCAATGCTTGCCCGTTGCCGGTCAGAAACCATCCAAGGATCTCGGCATCGCCAAAATACTGCTTGCACTGCTCGCACCCTTGCTTCCAGGTTGCTTCATTGATAAAGATGTCTCTGCCCTTTTGCACGATCTCTTTCATGCGGATTGCGCCATACACATATATATAATCTTCTTCTTTTTCATGTACAGTCTCGCCCACGAGAAAAGCACCTATCGGTGCTTGGTCGACTTTTTCACATAGTTGGTTCATGAATGTGTCCACATAGTCTTCCACGTATATTTTTGTAGCGTCACTTACGTTTCCTATTTGTCTCACATTTTTTGGAAGTTGTCTTTTCATACTGATTCCCCTCTCCTATTTTTCACACATAGTAGCACATGATTTTTGTGTAATTTATCATTTTGTGTCGGGATTCTCGGAAAATGTAAGACAAAAAAAGGGCAGAGATTACAATTCTCTACCCAATTCCTCATAAATCTTCAACTTTATACAAATGCTTTCACTTTTTTGTAGATACCCTCGGCATCCAATCCATATTTTTTGATCAACTCTAACGCCGGTCCTGATTCACCGTACACGTCGTTTATTCCGATCTTTAACACCTTGGTCGGAGCTTCCTCCGAGAGAACATCACAAACAGCACTGCCAAGACCACCAATTACGGAATGTTCCTCTACAGTCACGACCTTTCCGGTCTCTTTTGCTGAGGAAACCACCAACTCTCTGTCAATTGGCTTGATGGTGTGAATATTGACAACCTTTGCGTCGATTCCATCTGCCTCCAACAACTTGACTGCTTCCATTACTTCTGCAACCTCGAGTCCTGTCGCAAAAATAGTGACATCTTTTCCTTCGCGGAGCACAACCCCTTTACCAATTTGGAACTCGTAATCCGGACGATCATTGATTACCGGCACCGCAAGTCTTCCGAAACGGAGATATGCCGGTCCCTCATGCTCGTATACTGCTTTCACAGCTGCGCTTGCCTCCACAGCATCGGAGGGATTGATAATTACCATGCCCGGGATCGTAC